>DATHYN010000125.1:0-7570 GCA_035459145.1 Anaerolineae bacterium
GCCCTACCTACTCCTCCCTTCTTTTCTTTTAACGCACATACCTCTTTTTTAAAAAATGCGCCACCAAATAACGGTAACTTACCACTCATCACACCAAACCCCAACCATTTGCACCCACATCACACCATGCTATACTACTCCCCTATGACCAAATTATGCCCTTGCCACAGCCAACAACCTTATACCCAATGTTGCCAACCTTACCATCAAGACAAACGACGCCCCACCACACCCACCAACCTGATGCGCTCCCGTTACGCCGCCTACGCCCTCGGCCTCACCAGCTACATCCTCAAAACCGAAAAACCACCCAACCCCACCCAACCACTCCCCACCCGCCGCGCCGCTATCCGCCAATTCGCCCAAACAACCTCCTTCGTCGGCCTCCAAATTCTTGACGCCTCCCCCATCGAAGATAACCACGCCACCGTCACCTTCCGCGCCATCCTCCTCCAAAAAGGGCGCGATGCCTCTTACACCGAAACCAGCTTATTCCAACGAACAAACAATCGCTGGTTCTATATCAAACCCCAACCCTAGGACTATCAAATGCCAAAACAAAATCGTGTCACCCCCAACGGTGACATCATCGCCCACCCCGCTCACGGCTCCCTCATGGGCAACCGCGGCGTCATCCATAACAACGATAACCAAATCAGTAAAATCTACAGCAGTAAAGCGTGGCTCATCTGCCAACTTCACTACAAAAACAAAACCATCCCCGTCATGGCCCCCGGCTGCCATACTCAACTTTTCTTCCTCGATGAAGCCACCGCCCTCGCCGCCGGCCATCGCCCTTGCTTCATCTGCCAACGTTCCCGCGCCAAACAATACCAAGCCGCTTGGCAACGTGCCCATCAAACCGCCACTCTACCCACCGCTCCCCAAATTGACGCAACCCTCCACCAAGAACGACTCACCTATTCAAGTAACCGACGTGATAATAGCAAAAAAACCTACCAAGACACGCTCCACCAACTCCCCGCCGGCACCATCATCTCTTTCCACAACCAACCCCATCTCTACTGGCAACAACAACTCTACCCATGGACTATCACCGGTTACCAACCACCCATCCACCCCGATACCACCACAACCGTAACCGTCCTCACCCCCTCCAGCACCGTCGCCCTCTTCCATCACGGCTTCATCCCCCACACTCACCCTTCAATTTAATCCCGCAAAAAATCAACCAACACCCCCACCATTTCCCCCCAATGACTCAAATCAATAAACTCCTGTATCGTATGCGCCACCCCCATCCGTCCTGGCCCGCCCACAATCGTTGGTATATCCAGTAACGTCGACCAAATCGCCGCCTCCGTCCAACCTGTGTGTCCCTGCACCAACACCCGCCGCCGCGCCCGATGCGCCACCAATAACCGCCGAAAATACCGATTCTCCACCACCTCTCTACCAGCAAAAGCGGGATCATTCCACATCAACTCCGCCTGCATTGGTGCCGGAAACAACTCGGCCAACATCTCCGGCAAATCCTGCCGCAACGCATTATCCGTCCGAATATCTATCTTCACCCGCGCTTGCCCCTCCCCCACCGCTACCACCGCCAGCGTCAACGGCGGTCGACTATACACTTCATTCGTATACGTCGCCACCCGCGCCCGCAAACCAGCCAACGCATCCCCAAATCGGCCTAAATCATAAACAACTCCGCCACCACTCGCTTGCTCGACCTCAATTTTCGTCACATGACGCAAATGGTTAATCCGCTCCGGCTCTTCCACCCGCTCCAAATGATAATTCAACGCTCTCTGTGCCGCCTCATACACCCCATGCCCACCCACATCTGTCGCCACCACCGCTTCCGCCCACGCCGCCGTCGAATTAATCGCCCCGTCAATCGACCGATCGCTATACCACGATACCACCCCTCCCGCCCGCAACTGCCCTAATGTGGAGAACATAATCCCATTGGCATCAATACTCCCCGGCTCTCGCGAAGCATGATCAACCAACCCCAAGCCGGGCTCAATACGCACCCGCCACCGCTCACCATGCCCCGCCGTTTGGGGCAAAGGGACTGTCAACGACAACCCCGCAATGCCTGGGTGCCCCCAACTATATTCAAAGCCATCATGCCCATAGCCAGGTTCTAAACAAATAGCTAATTTCACCTTTTTAAGCCAGGTAAATGGCTCGGCCACCACCTTCATCGCCCCGCCCGCGGCCACCTCTTCTTCACAAGTAAACAGCAAATACGTATCAACAAACGGCCGTTCCCCCTCCCGCACCAAACTCTCAACCGCCATAATCGCCGCCACCACACCCCCCTTCATATCCGTCGTCCCCCGCCCATATAACCGCCCCTCTTGCTGATACGGCTGATACGTCCCATTCACCTCCACCACATCATAATGCCCTTGCAACAAGACCGCCGCCGTCTCATCATGCCCCTTCACCCGCGCCCACACATTATAACCAACCAACCCTCCCGGCAAAGACACTTTCTGCGTCCCCACTTCATCCGCTATCCCCTGCAACCAACCTACCAACATCTCCCGCGCCTGATCAAACGTCTCCTGCTGACTTAAACGCCACCCAATACGCCCCTGCATCTCCCTAAAAGCGACTTGCTGCGATATCGTTGGCAACCGCACCAACGCTTCTAAACGTTCTAATCCTAAATCAAACATCAATTTTTCCTTTTCCGCACTAACCACTCATTAAGACAGTTGTCGCTACCCCTCTACACCCATCTCTTTTTTCTTA
Source organism: Anaerolineae bacterium (assembly GCA_035459145.1). Taxonomy (GTDB): domain Bacteria; phylum Chloroflexota; class Anaerolineae; order Promineifilales; family Promineifilaceae; genus DATHYN01. The sequence goes on from DATHYN010000125.1 coordinate 2,731, forward strand.
GTAAACGCCCCTTCCAAAGCGGCTACCAACGCTTCTAACACAATCGGTTTCGCTACATAATCATCCATTCCCGCCGCCAAACACATCTCCCGATCACCCGCTAAAGCATTGGCTGTCACTCCAATCACATACGGCTGTTGAATTTCATCTTCTAATTGGCGAATAGCTGTCGTGGCCGCCAATCCATCCATATGCGGCATTTGTACATCCATCAACACCACATCATAAGGCTCTTTTTGCTGGCGTACCGCTTTAACCGCCGCCTCACCATCCCCCACTAACATCGCTTCATAACCTAATCGGGCTAAAACAGCTAAAATTAACTGTTGGTTAATCATATTATCCTCGGCAATGAGAATGTTTAACGGCCGTTCCTCCCCCCACCTCTCATCATACACCACCGTCATCACCGCTTCCTCCGCCGCCACCAACCCCTCACCCCACAACCGCTCACACCACCGATACAACGCCCTCGGCCCCACCGGCTTCGACAACAAACCCAACGCCGTTGGCCACACTGCCAATATCTCTGTATCTCCCTCCAAACCCATCACCACACAAGGCGCCTCACCCCCACTCGCCGTTAAAACCTGTAACTCACTTTTCGACTGTGCCACCAAATACCCATCCACAATCAACAAATCCGCCACCGGCCGCGCCATCTGCGCCTCCTTCACCGCTTCATACGCTTCATACTCTACCCCCCAATAACCCATAAATTTCCCTAACACACGCCGTACAACGGGATTATCATCAACCACTACCACTTTATATTGTGACCACGCCTCTTCTTGCATGTAAAACGGCCGTTCATACGGCGCCGCCGCCACCGGCAACTCAATCGTAAATGTCGTCCCTACCCCCTCTTCACTTTCAACCTCAATCTCCCCACCCATACTCGTCACCAACCCGCGTACAATCGCTAACCCTAAACCCGTCCCGCCATACTCTCTTGTCGTTGACGTGTCAATCTGACTAAATGCTTGAAACAAATGATCCATTCGGTCAGCCGGAATCCCCATCCCCGTATCGCGCACCGCCATCTGCAACCGATACCAATCCGCCTCAACCAATGCATCCTCCCCTTCTGGTGGCTCATCCATCTCCACCGCCGTTATTCGTACCACCACCTCACCCGCTGCTGTAAACTTCAACGCGTTACTCAACAAATTCAATAAAATCTGCCGCAAACGCACACTATCCCCCCAAATCGCTCCCGGCACCCGCTCATCAATCTCATATGCCAAATCTAACTGCTTCGCTACCGCCTCCAAACTAATCAGTTCAAACGCCTCTTCCACAAACTCCCTCACCACCACTTCCCGCCGCTCCAATGTCACTTGCCCCGCTTCAATCTTCGAAAAATTCAATATATCATTGATAATCACCAACAAAGCATCCCCACTATGCCGAATAATCTCCACAAACCGCTTCTGTTCATCATCCAATGGCGTATCACGCAACAAATTGGCCATCCCCAACACCGCATTCATCGGCGTCCGAATCTCATGACTCATATTAGCCATAAACTCGCTCTTCGCCACCACCGCCGTCTGCGCCTCCTCATACAACTTGGCCATATGCAACGCCCCCGCCAACTGATCCGTCATCAACTGCAAAACCGCAATATCCTCATTACTAAACCGATTCTCTTGCCGATCCTGCACCGTCAACGCCCCGATAGCTTCTCCGCGAACCATTAACGGCAATGTGATTTCCGCCGCCGTAAACGGCAACAACTCGTTCTGATACCGAACTTTATCCCCATACGCATTTAACGCAATCCGTGCTTGCCGATGCTGAACCGACCATCCCACCATCGATGTCTCATCCACTGGCAACCGATGCCCGTTCGCCAACATCTGCTGCCCCGCTTCTCCCGTCCCCGCCGTCAAAATCAACCACTTCCCCGTCTCATCTAACGCAAATAACCCCACATAATAAAACTCAAACCGTTCCCGAATTAAATTAACCACCTCGTCCGCCAAATCATCCGAGGACAACGTCATCAAAGCTGATTTTGATACCTGTGCCGCCGCATACAACTGCTCGTTCCGCTGTTGAACCATCAACTCTGTCCGCCGCCGTACCTGCACCTCCTCCTCCAACTTCTCATTCACCGCCGACAACGTGACCAAACTCGCCTCCGCCTCCTTAAATATCCGTAACATACTCCCCAATAACCCTACACCCAACAACACAAATCCAATCAACCTTAAGCCATGGGCCAAACCAAAGAACGAATCAAATAGTTGATCCGAAAACGACATGAACCACCCTTCACTCCCCATATTGATTAAAATCATGCCCATCAAAAACAGATCAAACCGCTCCACCCGCCACTCACTATGCCGTCCATACCCCACCAGCGCCACCATCCAACTCACTCCCAAAATGATACCTACCGGATGCGCCACCCACCCATCAGGATAATAAAACTGCGGAAAATCAATCAACCACACCCCACTACCCAACAACAACACCAAACCTATCATCAAACCATAAACCACCCGTTGCGGCCACTCCCTATCCCACCCCATAATCCCTAACCACAACGGCCAATACAAACGTGCGGCCACCCCACTCCACTGCAAAACATCTGGATAATGACTCCCCCACGCCGCCACGCCCACTGACGACGTCACCACCACATGCATAATCGTTAACAACACCCACCCCACCAAACCAACCCCCACATGCAAAAAAATCGGTTGCGGCCGACTATAAAACCGAATAATCCCTAACGCCCCCACAAAAATAGCCCCAAATACAGTCACCGTTTCGATAAGGGTATGCATCTGCGCCGTAATACGCCAACTGCTTACTTGCCCCATTCCCCACACTAAACCCAGACAAGCTACCGTTAATATTAACCAATGATATCGCTGTAAACGCATAAAATTCCCAATTACTTAGGCTCAATAACCGCTGTCTCTGTCGTTCGATACAAACTCGGCCAAATTACCGCCATCTCCTCCGGTGACTGCCCTATCTCCGTATACTGCACAAACAACAAAGGAACATCTGGCCATTGATGCCACATAAATTCTGGCACATAACCACCCGCTGGGTTCGCACTCCCATATGGAAACCGATAACGACCAGCCGCCAACTCTAAATCTGTCTCTTCCAAGGCCGCCACAATCTCGCCACCAACCAAAGAGTTGGCCCGCTCAATTCCGTCCGCCATTAACCACAACGAATCATACGCCTCAAAAGCATATGCTTCCGGCCACCGATCATACACCGCTTGGTACTTAGCCACAAATGCTTCCCCTTTCGCCGTCACCGTCGTCGCCCACGGCCCAATCCGCGGCACCACCACATACGCCCCCTTCGGCACCGCCTCCCAATACGCATCCCCCTGCAACGCCACCTGATTCGCCACGACCAAACTCGTCCCATTAGGTCCCAAACCAGCCGCTTGCAACACATTTTGCACCTGATATGAATCATCTCCCGTCACTTTAATAAAAATCGCGTCCGGCTTATGCCTTAACGCCCCAATCGCCTCGGCCACCCCACCAAAATCATCCCCCACCACAATCACCTCTAAACTAATCCCAAACTCCGGAAACCACGTCTCCGCCCGCTCAATCTGCCCTTCCCCATAACTGCTATCTTCCGCAATCACCACCGCCAACATCAACCCATCTCCATTATAATCCCCCACCTCGGCCAACCACTTCCCATCCATCTGCGCCGTAAAGGTCGATGTCGGCGCAATCCGAAACGTCTCCGCATACCCCTTCGCCGTAATATCATCATTGTACGTCTCCGCAAAAATAATCGGTACCCCATACTCATGCGCAATCTCATTAACCGCCAACCCCACCGCACTATGATACTCCCCCACAATGCCCGCCACACACTCATTTTCAATCAAATCCCGTACGACCTCACTCCCTACTTCTGGACTGCCTGCTGTATCCCGCACGACCAATCGTAACGGCCGTTCACCAATCCCCCCCTCCCCATTAATCTCCTCAGCCGCTATCTCATAGGCCACTTTCATTACCTCCCCAGACCCCGCCGCCCCTGGTGCCGATAAAGGCATAATCGCCCCAATTACCACCTCTTCCGCCTCACTCAACCCGCCTAAAACACATGCACCACGTCGCGTATCAATCACCTCCCCCCTATCAACACCCCCAGCCCCTTGACACCCCACCACCAACAACAATAATAACCAACTTAATACTCTTTGATAAGGTCCCATCAACCGCTCTCCTCATTTATGCCGATACCACGACTTATACACAAAGTTTGTCCGGCCTTAAAACCGGACAAACTTCGTCAATGTTATACCCCGATCCTTAATTTCCCGCCACCACCCCATAATCAAAACTGCCCACCAAACCCATATGCCACACCGCTCCACAACTCGTTAACACACGCACCATATAAGTCCGATTATCGGCTACATCTCCCATACCACCAGCAGTCATATAACCTGTCACTGTCCCCGACCAAACTAATTGACGCTCACCTTCTAATGGTAACCCATACGGATCCTCAATACTTTCCCATACCTCATAATATTCAGTATTATCGACAGCTGTCCATGACAACGCCAACATACCATTACTAATTGTTGTTTCCACCCCTACCACAACCGAATCAATACACGCTTCAAACGCCCCCACATCACAACTCAACCCCCTCGGCCGCTCATACCCCCGTTGATCACGCCCAATCAGCTCCCCCTCAACCGTCATACAACTCGCCGCACTATCAATCCCATTACTACCCGGCAATAACGCATATGTTGCCGTCGCCCCACCATTCATCCCTAACAGCGGCTCCAACTCCGTCACCACACCCTGCCGTATCCCCCCAC
>DATHYN010000126.1:0-4557 GCA_035459145.1 Anaerolineae bacterium
GGGGCGGTCGAGGCTGGCTTGGAGGGAGGGGGGGACGGCCGAGGGGGTGGGGTTACGTTGGAGGATGGTTTTTTGGGCTTGGGTGAGTGTGTAGGTTTTTATCATGATGATTCCTTTTAAATGTAAGTTAGGGGATGTAGAAAACCTCTGAGGTTTTTAGGGTGCTTTTTCTGTTGAATTGTTAGTCGCTGAAACCTCAGATTAAATGTAAGTTAGGGGATGTAGAAAACCTCTGAGGTTTTTAGGATGCTTTTTCTGTTGAATTGTTAGTCGTTAAAACCTCAGAGGTTGGGGTGTTGAGGGCTTGGAGCATGGCTTGGTAGCGTTCTGGTTCTTCTTCGAAGATGTAGGTAACGGGGGAGACGATGACGCCACTGCCGCCGATGGCGCGAAGTTGGCGGATAGCGGTGGTGAGTTCTGGTTTGCGGACGATGATATTGATGGCGAACCAGTTGTTATCGGGGGAGGCGTTGGCTTGGGGGGGGACGACGGGGGAGATGGTGGGGCCTTGGAGGCCGGTGATGGTGGTTTCGGCGAGCATTTTGTCGGCGATAGCTTGGGGGTTGGGGCCGCGCATATTGGCGAAGAGGAGGTAGCAGTTAGCGGCACGGAGATAGGCTTCGATGAATTCAAGCAGTTCGCGGGCCATTTTGAGGACTTCGGGGCGGTTTTGGAGGCTGGGTTTGTGGGCGACAAGGCAGGCTTGGGAGGCGAGGATGGTGCCATCTTCGAGAGGGCGGAGATGGTTATCGCGGAGGGTGGTGCCGGTAGAGACGAGGTCGGCGATCATGTCGGCGAAGCCGATGACGGGGGCGATTTCGAGGGTACCTTCGACATAGACGAGGGTGTAGTTGGTGATATTGTTTTTGTCGAGGAATTCGGCGGTAAGGTTGGGGAATTTGGTGGCGATGCGGAGGGGGGTATTGGGGCCGAGGGCGGGGGAGTGGGTGGGTAGGTCTTTGACGGTGCGGACGGTAGTGAGTTCTTCGGGGACAGCGAGTTGGAGGGAGCAGGGGGCGAAGCCGAGTTGGTCGTGGAGGGTGAGGATTTGGTCATTGGTGCGGGAGCGGCCTTCTTCGAGGACATCGAGGCCAGTGAAGCCGAAGTCGATGCTTCCTTCTTGGAGGCTGGTGACGATGTCACCTGGGCGTTGGAACATGACGACGAGGCCGGGGAGGTTGGGGATGGTGGCGGCGTATTGGCGGGGGTTGGGGCGGTAGACTTTGAAGCCGCAGGCTTCGAGGAAGTCGAGAGCGCCGCGGCCGAGGAGGCCTTTGCTGGGGATAGCGAGACGGATATCGGTACGGGACATAATGTATGAAACTCCTGTTTTGGTTTTGTCTATGTTTTGTTTTATTCTAACATAGAAATATTGACAATATATAGTTTTTTGGAGGTTTTAGGGCCGTTAGGGTAAGTGGAAGGTTGGCTTAGAAACCTCTGGGAATTAGAAAGGGATAGGTTGTTCAGGTGAGACCTCAGAGGTTTTAGTGGCGTTGAAATGGGGGTGGGGTTTGGCGTTGAAACCTCTGAGGTCGGGTAAGTGGAAGGTTGGCTTGGAAACCTCTGGGAAATAGCAAGGGATATCCTGAGCTCGATAATGAATTAAACCTGTGGAGGAGTTGGTTAATGTGTTGTTCGGGTAGATTTCTCGACTTCGTTCAATCCTTGATTTAGGGGTGAGGCTTGTCGAGGGTGGGGCGGATTGAACTGCGCTCGAAATGACGTTGGAAGGAGGGGGGAATTGTCGAACTCAGGTAAGGGATAGGTTGTTCAGGTGAGACCTCAGAGGTTTTAGTGGCGTTGAAATGGGGGTGGGGTTTGGCGTTGAAACCTCTGAGGTTGGGGTGGGAAAACAAAAAACACCTCCCTGGAACAGGGAGGTGTCTCGTAAAACAAACATAGGAGGTATGTAAACTGTTTACTTACGTCAAAGAACCCGTTCCATGTGCAAAGGCCATAGCGGATGGCTATGGTGATGATGATGGTGGGTATGGACGTGCAAACAATTCATGGGGAGGAGTTTAGCATGAGTTGGGGGTGATGTCAAATTTTGGTTTATGGCGTGAATTGGGGGTAGTCCGATTTAGCAAATCGGACTACCTGATGGGTTAGGTGCCGGGGATGAGGGGGAAGTCGAATTCGCCGAAGCGGTAGAGGGGGGAGGGGCCACATTCGTTTTGGGTTTGGAGGCTGTAGAAGTAGTTGTTTTGGGGGTCGCCGAGGACGAATTGGTCGAAAAAGGAGGTGTTGGTGGTGGTGAGATGGGGAGTGGTTGGGGTGAAGTAGGGTTGGTTGAGGGCACGGTAGATGGTGTAATTGTCGGTGGTGGCGGTGGACCAGTTGACGAGGAGATAGGGATTGAGGGGGGTGAGGGTGATGGTGTTGATGGCTGGTGTGGTACAGGGGGGACTGGTGGTGGAGAGGGGATGGTAGTTGGCTTGGCGGTTGTCCCAGGAAGCTGTGTCGCTCATGAGGAAGGGGCCGACTTGGAAAACGGCCGTTTCGCCTACATTGCCACAGCCGTTACCATTATCGGCTAGCGCTTGGATTTTGTAAGCGAGGGGAATCATCGGAACGGTATTGGTGACGGTACCGGTGCCACAGATGTTGCCGTTGATGGACATGGTGATAGGCATGCCGACGGTGGGGGTGAAGGTGGCGGTGGGGATGATGGGGCCGTAGTAGATGGCGGGAGCGAGGGTGGTGGTTTGTAGATTCGTGGTTTGATTATTACTGGGGACGCCGACGAAGAGGGTGATGGGGGAGGTGCCGGTGATGTGGATATGGTAGGGTTGGCCGAGGGTGAGGGTGTGGAGATCGTTGATGAGGGGGGTGTAGTTGGGATGGGTCGTGGGGACGGCGGGGTCGTGGAGACGCCAGTTACCGGTATTGGTTTGGTGATAGATAGCGGTGTACTCTTTTTCAATCGAGGCGAGGGTGGCGGTGACGGAGCGAGGCGTGAGGAAAGGGTAGCCGAATTGGTTCCAGCCGGGATTGAGTTGAACGAGAGGGAGGGTGGCGATGAGGGCGTAGATGCCTTCGGGGGTGTTGGTGTCCATGAGGGCGATAGCACGGTTGTCGTCGGTGTCGCGGGTGGTGGGGATAGGGGTCCATGTTTGGCCGTCATCGTAGGAGACGTAGATGTTGAGGGTGGTTTCGTAGCCGGGCGGGGTTTGGCGTTGGAGGTAGTCGAAGGCGATGGTGCGGGTGATGGGTGCGGTGAAGCCTGGCTGGAGTTGGACACGGTAGGCTTGGCCGACGAGGGTGAACCAAGCGGGGAGGTTGGGGAGGGTATCGATGGCTTGGAGGGTGCCGGTACCGGTGGGGCCGAAGGGGTCGTCGGTGTTGATGATGATGAGTTGGCCGTCGGGGGAGACGGAAGGAGCGCCCCAAGCGCGGGAGGGGCCGCCCCAGATGGCGCTTTCGCCACCCCAGATAGCACTTTCGCCACTCCAGATGGCGCTTTCGCCGCTCCAAACAGCACTTTCGCCACCCCAGATGGCGCTTTCACCGCCCCAAGCGTCGAGGCTGATGGTGTAGCGACTGATAGCTTGTCGGAGAGGGGTGCTATCGGGGACCCAGATGCGGACGTGCCCTTCAAAAGTGAGATAGTCGAGGTTGAGGAGGGTGGTGAAGGTGACGGGATTGGCGGGGTCGACGACGGTGAAGGCCCCGACGGTGGTGGTGATTTGATTGTCGGATCCAGGCAGGCCGTAGGCAGGTATGACTTGGACGTTGAGGTTGGCGGAGGAGATGTATTGGGTAACAGTGATGGCGAGGGTTTCGGAGGTGGGGGATTGGACGGTGATGGCGGGTTGCCAGCCGTTGACGGTGGAGACGGGGACGGAGGCGCTGGTGGGGGTGACGTCTTCACAGCCAAGGTAGGCGGTGGGGGTGCTGGTGTCGATGAGGCAGAGTTGGTCGCCGGGTTGGGCGCCACGGACTTTGATACGGTCACCGCCGGCGTTGGTGAGGCCGAGGGGGATGAGTGAATCATCGGTGAGGTCGGCGGGGGTGTTGTTGGTTTGGAGGAGGTAGCCGCGCCCTTGGGGGCGGACGACGACTTGGTTGGTGGTGGCATCGCGGAGCATGAAGTTGCGGACGGGGAGGGTGGTGGCGGTGGCCGTGATGGTGTTGACGGTGGGGAGAGCTAATGGTTGGAGGCCGGGGCCGGGGTTGTCGTTGACGTTAGTGGGTTGGTTGAGCCAAGGGTAGAAGTGGATGATGGTGTCCCAGTCGGGACGGCCGGTGGTTTGGGCGGCGATGGTGGTGAGGCAGGGGCCGGTCCAATCGTTGGCGGGGAGGAATTCGCTGTAGGCGTCGTCGTTGGAGTTGGTCATGAAGCTGCCGACGCAGTCGGTGGTGATGAGTTGGCCGCTAGCGGGGTCGAGGCCGAGGTAGTTATCGGGCATGAAGAGGAGGTAGTGGCCGAGTTCGTGGGTGAGGGCGCGCCACCAATCTTGGGTGAGGTCGGCTTGGTTTTCGCCGAAGGGGTCCCAGTTGGAGCCCATGCGGATGATGCCGGGGCGGTAGGCGTTGGTGATGACGCCGGTG
>DATHYN010000127.1:0-18232 GCA_035459145.1 Anaerolineae bacterium
ATGATGCGTTGTGGTTGGGGGCGCACGCGGCGGTGGTGGGTGGGTTAGTGGCGGGGGTGTTTGATCATTATTTATTTAATATTGATTTTCATCATGCGGTTACGGCTTTTTGGTTGATGGTGGGGTTGGGGGTGGCGGCGACGCGATTGGGGGCCGAGGGGGGTGAAGGTTAATTATTATTGCCATTTGGTAATCCGTGTGGCTAATGGCGGGAGGTTGGTGACAGTTGTATTATGTTGGTTGTTTTCTTGAGATCTATTTGTTTGGCGACGAATAGTTTGGTTGGGGAGTACGTTATTACAACGAAAACAGTGAAAGGCGTGTTGGTGATGAACGATGCCACAGTTAAAGCAGATTTTTTGACTATTCATGATATTACTTCTCCATTTTTGTCAACTGATTGTTTTCTAAAAACCATTAATAGTAGTATATAGGCAGAGACTGTTTCAAAGTCCACAAAAAGTCTACAGTTGATTGCTTTTCTTGTTAGTTCGTTTTACAATGTTTTATGATATAGCCTTTATTAGATTATAATGGCAACAATTTAAACTGGTAAGTTCTACATGTTGTTAAATTATAAGTGGATTCCTGCCTGTGCAGGAATGACAGAATTTTGAGTTATTTGTGTTATAGTGTATTTATCTCGGCCATTACAGCAAGATTTAGAAACAGCAATCAATCGTTATGGACCGGCAACAGAAGCGGATTGGCGCTTATTGTTGGCGACAAGCAATTATTTGAGAGGCAGGTTGCCGTCTGGGTGGTCACAGAGTAATGTGGGTGGAATGTTGGTGGCGTTCTGGGGAGTGGGTGAAACGGCCGATTTGCAGGCATTAACGAGACTTTTAGATTTGCTAGCTGAGCAACAAAATGATGAGGGGCGGGCGACGTTGTTGGCTTTGGCCGATCGGGTTTGGGTGGAGGGTGGTTTGGCCGAGAATGTGTTATCGGAACCGAATGGACGGGGTGGTGATAATCGTTATCGGACTTCGTTGTCTGATGATGTGGCGTTGAAAGAGGTTGAGCCGTTGGTGGTAACGGTTGATGACGAACCGGAGAGGGGGTGGTGGTGGCGATGGGGACGGCGCGGGTTGATTTTGGTTTTACGAGTGATATTGTCCCCATGGAATCAATCGGAACAGATACAGAAGAGGGGAATTATTATTTGGATGGTTGTTGGTTGGTTTTTAATGTCTTTTGGGGCAAACTATGTCAATAATAGCCAGCCACCGGTTGCGGTGACGGATGTTTCGGCTACGATTGTGGTAGTGACGCCAGCCACGGATTGGATAGCAATTGTTCAGGCAACAAAAGTGAGTGCAGAGGTTCAGCCGATTACAAGAAGTATGCCGATAACGGTAACGATGCCTACTGGTGAGATTGTTGAGGGACGCAAGCGATTAATTGATGAGATGGTTCAGGTGTGGGTACCTGGTGGTGCGTTTGAGCAGGGGATGGCACGTAATGATGTGATTGAATTATGCCAGCAGGTGATGAATGTGGGGGATTATTGTGGACAGATTCAAGATAATGTTTTGCCGGTGCGTGAGGTTTATTTAACTGGTTTTTGGCTCGATCAGACGGAAGTGAGTAATGAGCAGTTTGCGCGATTTTTAGCGGCGTTTGGTGATGGGGAGAAAGTGAGCCAAGAGTTGTTTAATGAGCGAATGGGGAGTGTTTTAAGGTATGTTGAGGGTGCGTATCGGCCGACGGTGGGGTATGAAACGCATCCGGTGGTGGGGGTGAGTTGGTATGGGGCGCGGGCTTATTGTGAATGGGTGGGCGCGCGTTTGCCATGGGAGGTGGAGTGGGAGTATGCGGCGCGGGGGGAGGCGGGGTTATGGTGGCCGTGGGGGGATAGGTTTGAGGCCGAGCGATTAAGTTGTAGTACATCTTTGTGTGTTGATGATGGGTATATTGAAACAGCGCCAGTGGGGCATTTTCCACAGGGGAGCAGTTGGATGGGCGCACATGATTTAGTAGGTAATGTGTGGGAGTGGGTAGGGGACTCTAATCAGTATGGGGCGGGTCAGTATGTGATTCGGGGTGGATCGTGGCGGGGGGGGATGTGGCCGCTGTTTGGGGCGGTGCGTTCATTTGTTGATGGGGATAGGCAAGCGGATGATCTTGGGTTTCGTTGTGCTGGTTAGTTGCTGTTTAATTCATTAAACAGTGCTTTTGAAGGTGACATTGGGGTGTTCGCGGGTGTAATATTCAACTTCATGTTGTGAGCGGAAGAGGCCGACGATGTTGTCTTCGTTGTCACGGGCTTTGAGGAGGCCATAGCGCCAAGGGAGTTTGGCAATATCTTCGTCACTGCCTTCGACCCAACGGGAGACTTGGTAGGGTAGGTTTTCAAAGCGGGTATCGACATTGTATTCTTCTTTGAGACGAGCGGCGACGACCTCGAACTGGAGGACACCGACCACGGCCAAAATTGGGTCGCGACGTTGCGCATCGGCTTCATAGAAGACTTGCATTGCCCCTTCGGTTTCGAGTTGGTGGAGCCCTTTGATGAACTGTTTTTGTTTACCGATGTCTAGATTGATGAGACGGGCAAAATGTTCAGGGGCGAAGCGGGGGATAGGGGCGTAATTGAAGTTATTGTTGGTAGCGAGGGTGTCGCCAATGGTGAATTCACGATTGCCGGGTAGGCCGATAATATCACCAGCAAAAGCTTCGTCAACGACTTCACGGCTATCGGCGAAGAATTTGTAGGGACGGGAGAGGCGGATATCTTTGCCACTGCGGGGGTGGGCAACGGTGATATTTCGTTCGAAGCGGCCGCTACAGATGCGAAGGAAAGCGACGCTGTCGCGATGTTTGGGGTCCATATTGGCTTGGATTTTGAAGACAAAGCCGGAAAAAGGTTCTTCGACAGGGTCTATTTCCCCTTTGTCGCTGGCGTAGGGTTGAGGCGCAGGCGCGTATTTGACAAAATCATCGAGGAAGAATTGAACACCAAAGTTGGTGAGGGCACTACCGAAGTAGACGAGGGTTTGGTTGCCGGCGAGGAGGTCATCTAAATCGAAGGTGCGGAGTTCGTCGAGGAGGCCGATATTGACTTGGAAATCTTCCCAACGCATTTCGCCCAACCGTTCTGGTATTTGTGGGTTTTCAAGAGTGGTAATGGTTTCGGGGGAGATGGTTTGATTGCGGGCGGTGCGATCGTACAAATGAACATCTTCGGTGGTACGATCATAAACACCAATGAATGTGTCACCGTCGCCGATGGGCCAGTTCATGGGGACGGGCTCCATACCGAGGACCTCTTCGATTTCGTCGAGGAGGGCGAGGGGGTCTTGGGCGGGGCGGTCCATTTTGTTGATGAAGGTAAAGACGGGGAGGCCACGTTGGCGGCAGACGTCAAACAGTTTAAGGGTTTGGGGTTCGACACCTTTGGCAGCATCGAGGACCATGACGGCGCTGTCGGCGGCCATGAGGGTACGGTAGGTATCTTCGGAGAAATCTTGGTGACCGGGGGTGTCGAGGAGGTTGATGGTGCGGCCGAGGTAGGGGAATTGGAGAACGGTAGAGGTGATGGAGATACCACGATCACGTTCCATCGTCATCCAGTCTGAGGTGGCGCTACGTTGGTTACGGCGGGCACGGACATTACCGGCTAGATGGATGGCGTTACCATAGAGGAGAAGTTTTTCGGTGAGGGTGGTCTTGCCAGCATCGGGGTGGGAGATGATGGCGAAGGTACGTCGATTAGTAATTTCTTCGGCTAATTGTTGGGGGGAGATGGTTGGTTGTTGGTCGCTCATAGTTGTTTTATGGTTGGTTTGGGGGCAACGGGCAAGGTGCGTTGTTGCCGGATGATTTATTAATTGTCAAAAAGATAATGGGTATTAAAAGTTTGAGGGGGTAATATATCACAAAAGGAGGGGATTTCCAAGGGGGTGGCGGGGTGGCGGGGTGATAGGACAGTTGCCCTATTCAAATATCTTCAGATTTTTTGCTAAAACAGCTTTTAGGTTACAATCTGTTTAACTTTGTTCTCGTCATAATTTCTCCGCATAATATTTACCCCTATCCGTGTGATTTTGCACATGATTTCAAAGGAGCAGTATGTATAAGAAAATAGCTTTGGTAACCATCTTTTTAATGATTGTGTTATTCACCTATGGTTTAGCATCTCTGCCCCTTCTTTCTCATGATTATCGCTATACCCCGCCTAGAGTAGATGCCTATCTCTCTGCTTTTAATGTGACTGCGCATGAACCAATAACGAATGGGCTTGGTATTCCGCTCAATCAAAATATTACGACTACCTTTACGGCAGAACTTAATGCAATTACTGTTTCTCCCATGACATTTGCCGCCCATACCTCTTTTGGTGGCTTGCTAACTAGCGATTTAACCATTGTCAGCAATACAATTATCTTAAATCCTAATCGGGATCTATTTATGGGTGAACGTGTCCAGATTATTGCTACCGATAATCTTCAGAGTTCCCTTGGTGAAAATTTATTGAATCCGACCCAATGGGGCTTTAATGCAGGTGTTAATGTTCCCCGTTGCCAAGCGGGGTTCACCAACATTAATGCTAATTTACAGGATGCATTCGGGGGTAGTGCTGATTGGGCTGATTATGACAACGATGGTGATCTTGATATCCTCTTGACTGGTTTTAGTGATGAAGGGTTTAGTTTATCGTGGGTCTATCGCAATAATAATGGCGTTTTTACCAATATCAATGCGGGTATTCCTGGTATCGATCAAAGCAGTGCTGATTGGGGAGATTTTGATAATGATGGTGATCTTGATATCTTGCTGGCGGGTACGCCTAATAGTGGCCGTTTAACAAGAGTTTATCGTAACAATAATGGTGTTTTTACTAATATGTTGTTGCCGCTCACACCTGTTAATCTTAGTAGTGTGGCTTGGGGGGATTATGATAATGATGGCGATCTCGATATTCTAGTGACTGGCAATAGTGCTAGCGGTGATGTCACCCATATTTATCGAAATGACGGCATTTTGAATTTCGTAAATGTTAACGCGGGTTTACCCGGCATCTCCCTTGGTAGTGCCAGTTGGGGGGATTATGATAATGATGGGTATCTTGATATTTTACTAACAGGGGCCAGTGGTACTGGCCAAATAACACGCATTTATCGTAATGATGGGGGGACGGGCAGTTTCACTAATATCAATGCCGGGTTACCAAGCCTCATTTTTAGCGATGCTAGTTGGGGGGATTATGATAATGATGGGTATCTTGATATTTTGTTAACGGGTCAATCAGGTGGCCGTGTGTCACGTATCTTTCGTAATAACGGTGGTACAGGCAGTTTTACCAATATTGGGGCTAACGTAACGGATGTGGCCCAAGGTAGTACAGCTTGGGGGGATTACGATAATGATGGCGACCTTGATATTTTAATAACAGGTGATAATGGTAATCGGGTTGCTATTGTTTATCGTAATGATGGGGGGACATTTGTCAACAGTGGTGCCATCTTAACCGGCGTTACCGCTAGCGATGTGGCTTGGGGGGATTACGATAACGATGGTGACCTCGATATTTTACTCGTTGGACAAGATGGTAGTGGTGTCAGCGTCTCACAAATTTATCGGAATGATGATTGTACCTTTGTGATCAGTGATCGTGAACCGTTGCCACAGGCAATTGGTGTGGCTGTTAATACCGATATCACCGCCACCTTCGCGGGGTATCCTGAGGCCAGCAGTGTGGACAATGATAGTTTTGTGCTTCATACCGCTTACAGTGGCTGGCTTACGGGTACATTTGTTATTACGGGTGAGGCGGTTACCTTAAATCCTAGCCGTGATTTTTTTGCGGGAGAACAAATACAGATTATGGCTACCAATGCGATCAAAAATACGCGAAATGTCGGTTTAGCCACCCGTAGCCAATGGTCGTTTATAGCAGGTTCTACAAACAGTCGTTGTGTTGATATTTTTACTGATAGTGGTACCGTAGATGACTTTTTATCACCTGTAAAAGATGGTGATGTGGCTTGGGGAGATTATGATAATGATGGTGATTTGGATATTCTTGTGACGGGTTTAGATGGCACTAATAGTAGAATTGCCAAAATATACCGTAATGATCTTGGTAGTTTTGTTGATAGTGGCTCGGCTGATGATATTTTAGAGCCAGTATTCCATAGTTCTGTAGCTTGGGGAGATTATGACAATGATGGCGATCTTGATATTTTGCTTACGGGTTTAGATGGCACTAACAACGAAGTTGCCAAAATATATCGTAATGATGATGGTATTTTTGCCGATAGTGGCTTGGTAGATAATGCGTTACTTCCTGTTTTTGCTGGTTCTGTGGCTTGGGGGGATATTGAGAATGATGGGGATCTTGATATTTTGTTGACGGGACTAAATATTAGTACCCCTGTTGCTAAGATATATCGTAATATTAATGGGGTATTCTTTGGTAGTGGGATAATTGATGATGCCTTAGTTGGTGTCTTTTCTAGTTCCGTTGCTTGGGGAGATTATGACAATGATGGTGATCTTGATATTTTGCTTACGGGGTTAGATAATACTGTTTCCGTAGCTAAGATATACCGTAATAATGGTATTTTTGTGGATAGTGGGGTGGTAGATGATGATTTAGCGGCCGTGGAAGATGGTTCTGTGGCGTGGGGGGATTATGATAATGATGGTGATTTGGATATTCTAATCACGGGTCGCGATAGTACCTTAACGCCCCTAAGCAAGATCTATCGTAATGAGGCCAATACGTTTGTGGATAGTGGCATTATTGATGATGCTTTGACCTTTGTGCGAGAAAGTTCTGTGGCGTGGGGAGATTATGACAATGATGGTGATTTGGATATTCTTTTGACAGGTCGTGATACGGATAATAGTTCGGTTGCTAAAATATATCTTAATCAAAATGGCATCTTCACCGATAGCGGCGCAATTGATGATGATTTAATCGCGGTAGATAAGGGGGCCGTGGCTTGGAGTGATTATGATAATGATGGAGATTTGGATATTTTGGTCACAGGACGGAATATTGCTACCAATACGGTTGTAAGTAAAATCTATCGTAATGAAGATTGTGCCCCATTACTGCTTGATATTGCTCTGTCAAACAATGATGTGCTCTTGAGTTGGAATGAATCGCAAGCCACCTGTGTATTTAATATTCATGAAGCAAATGAACCTTACAACCCGCCTGTGGGAGCAAGCTATACGAATCAAACTTCAGGAACCATACTGCCTACGACTGGTGATGCAGGTCAGAATTTTTATTATACAGTTGTGGCACTTTGTGGCGATGGTCAAATTAGTTCAAATGAAGTGGCCGAGTTTGATTTTTCCCTTCAATCAGGTAATTAGGTTTTCAGGTTCTTGTCGGAGTCTATTCTTATGTAAATAGGGCTGGGAATAACAGTTTGAGAATCTTCTGAATTTAGGTTTGTTTTTGAACTAAAATCTTTATTTATGGTACAATAGGAGGATATGAGAGCCTACATTAACATTAAGTAGGTCATTGATCCTTACTGTGGATGAGATTACCGGCTGTATCGATTGGTAGCTCACAGTCATATTAAATTAAAGACAAGCTATGGATGTTGAATTAAGAGAACGGTTTTACACAATTTTTGGGCAGCCAATTCATACGGTTGAAGCGGGTCAAGAGGGGCGGCAAGTTGCCATTCTCATTCATGGTTGGTCTAGTTCTTGGTATGCGACGTCACCAATGTTACGGCTTTTATCGCAACGGTTTCATTGTGTGGCGGTAGATTTGCCTGGCTATGGCAAATCGGAGCGGATGGCGCGGGAGACGACAATTCCACGATATGTTGATTTGTTAGCGGGGTTAATTGAGCAAGTGAGTGATGGGCCTGTTGTTTTGGTTGGTCATTCGATGGGGGGGATGATTAGTGTGACCTTAGCGATGAATTATCCGGTTTTGGTGGAGCGGATGGTGCTTTTGTGTCCAACTATCAGCGGTAATTTATCGACTTTTATCAACCTATTTATTATGCCGGTGACATTGATGGAGCGTTTTGGGGTGGGTAGTTTGTTAGTATCTTCGGTGGAGCGGATTGCGGTGGGGATTACGGACGTGTTATTTCGGCCGGCATTGTTTGCGGAGCGATCGGGGATTACGCGGCGTGATTATGAGCGTATTCGGACGGATGCGCGGCAGACGGGGCAAGGGCGGGTGCGGGCTGAATGTTTCCGAGCGATGCGGGATAATGATTTGCAAGGTTCTTTGAAGCGGGTGCAGGCGCCGGCATTGATTATTTGGGGGGCGGAGGATAACACAGTGCCATTGCGGGATGCGGGGATTGTGGCCGATGAGTGGCCAGAAGCGGATTTGCGGATTATCCCTAAGGCGGGTCATTGGCCCCATTTTGAGGTGCCGGATATTACGAGTCGGCATGTGGCTTCTTATTTAGGTTTACCGCGGTCGAGCACGAAGCTTTATAATCCGGTGGGGGATGAAGAGCTAGCGAAAATCCGGGAAGCGGCGCGTTTCTTAGCGCACTCTGATATTGGCAACGATTTGAATTTAGCGCAGAGAACGCGGTTAGCGGCGCAATGTCGGCAAAAGATTTATAACCCTGGGGAAACGATTGCTAAGGCGAACGAAGAGAGCGAAGATTTATATATTATTCAAGGGGGGACGGTTGAGGTGTGGAGTGATCCGCAAAAGAAAGAGGGGGAAGTGCCCCATCGTGATCGGATGAAGCATGTGGCTACGTTCCGGCCAGGGCAGATGACAGGGGAGTTGGCGTTATTGGATCAAGGGACGCGGAGTGCTGATTTGGTAGCGGGGACAGATGGGGCGGTTATTTTGATGTTGGATCGGGAGCGGTTATTGGCGTTATGTGAAGATGATGCGGTGTTGGGGACACGATTATTGTGGAATATGGCGACGGCGATGTCACGGCGGGTTCGTTTTATTTTATGGCAATTGAATCGGGCGGGGGATCGGCAAGCGCCAAAAGGGGAATCAGCCTTATCGGCGGCACCGCAGGCGGGGGATTAAGGGTTAAAGAGCGTGACGGAGATGGTGCAGATGCCGAGGGGGGTATTTTCGGGGTCAGTAACGGTGAGGCGGAGGCGATAACGGCCGTTTTGCCATGAGCGTAAATCAGCGGAGCCGAGCAGGCCGGCAGTAACGGGTTGGCGGATGGGTTGGCCGAGGAGGGAGAGCCAGTCACCATTGGTTTCGGGACCATTAATTTCAAGAAGATAGCTACCAAAGTTATCGGCTGGGGCTTGGGCTTGGCCGAGGAAAGCGACCTCGCCGGCAATTTCCGCATCGGGGAAAGGTTGGGTGATGTTGCTGATGTCGCTACAGGCGGTGACGGGGATGGTGGGTGATGGTGAGGAGGCGGTGGTGGGTTGGGGGGTAGGGAGCGTATTGATACTGGCGAGGGTGATGGTGGCGACGAGCGGGGGAGTGGGGGGGGGAGAGTGGGGGTGCTGGTACCGGGAAGCGTGGGGGAGGCGAAGGGGGTTATAAACGGGTTAGCGGTGGGAGTGGGGGCGTAGAGACGATCTTCGGGGATGGTGGGAGCGATATTGGTATTGACGTAGTAGATGAGGCCGAGAAGGCCAAAGCAGACAAGCAGGAAAAGGAGAGAGCGATTGAAAGCGGCTTGGCTTTTTTCGCGTTCGAGGGTGAAGATGGCTGTTTTTAGAGAGGCGCGGGCGCGGAAAAATTCGGTGATGTACCAAGCTGCGGTTAATGTAGCGACAATGCCGATGGGGACATCATATTTAATGAAGAAGATGTAGACGGCTTCCATAAGAAAAAAGGTGTTGGAGCGTTTTGTTTAGTCGAGTTGGGGCAAGATATTTTGTAAGAGACGGGTAAGACGTGGGGTAATTTGTTTACCGATTTCAAGCACCTCTTCGTGGGAGGTTTCTAGGTCACTGTCAGGGTCATCGATGGTGGCGTTGGTGATGGCGGAGATGCCGAGGACACGGAGACCACAGTGACGGGCGACGATGACCGAGGGGGCGGTGGACATACCGACGGCATCGGCACCGATGGTACGCAAGAATTTAATTTCGGTTGGGGTTTCAAAGCTGGGGCCAGAGACACAGGCGTAGACGCCTTCGTGCAGGGTGAGTTGTTCTTGCTGGGCTGTTTGGCGGGCGAGGTGGCGCAAATCACGGTCATAGGCTTGGGTCATATCGGGGAAGCGGGGGCCAAATTCATCTTCATTGGGACCAATTAAAGGGTTTTGTCCAGACATACCGGGCAGATTGATATGATCTTTGATGAGCATGAGGTCACCGGCGTTGTAGTTGGTGTTAACACCACCGGCGGCGTTGGTGAGAAGCAATGTTTTGATGCCTATTTGGTACATGACACGTATGGGGAAGGTGATTTCGTTGGGTGTATAGCCTTCGTAGAGGTGGGCACGGCCTTGCATAACGAGGACGGTTTGGCCATGAAGTTGGCCGAGGATGAGGCGGCCGGAGTGGCCGTGAACGGTAGATGCTGGCCAATGGGGGATATCTTTGTAGGGGATAACGGTGGCGTTGGTGACCGCATCAGCTAAATTGTTAAGGCCAGAGCCGAGGACAAGAGCGATAGTGGGGCGATGGTAGGAGAGGGTTTGGATTTTTTTAGCGGCGGCACGGTAATGTTCTAAAGTTAAACGCGGCATATGTTAGGCGTCCTCATTTGTTTCTTCAGCCAATTGGGCATAGATTTGAGTAGTTGAAATATTGGCATGACCCAGTAGTTTTTGGATATCCTCTAATTCAGAGCCATTATTTAATTTATGGGCGGCAAAGCTATGGCGTAATGTATGCGGCGTTACTTTGCTTTTGATATTGGCGCGTTTGGCATAATTTTTAATGATAAGCCAAAGTCCTTGGCGGGTAAGCTGTTGCCCACGATGGTTGAGAAAGAGGGGGGTGGCATCTGGTTTTTTAGTTAGGTGGGGGCGGCCGTTGTGGAGATAAGTGGTTAGGACCTGTACCGTTTGGTTATCGAGAGGGAGGATACGTTCATTACTGGTTTCAGGGTCACAGTAGAGATGTTTTTTGGGGAGGTCGATGTCGGCGACAGTGATTGAGACGAGTTCAGTGACACGGAGTCCGGTGGCATAGAGAAGTTGGAGGAGGGCTATATCGCGGAGGTTTTTGGGGCTATCGCCATCTTTGGGGGCGGCGAGTAGACTTTCGACCTCTTCTGTGGACAGGGTTTTGGGGAGACGTTTTTTGATTTTAGGGGAATCGACATCGGTACTAGGGTCAGCGGTGATATGGCCATGAGCGTTAAGGAAGCCGAAGAAAGATTTAATGGCGGCTACTTTACGGGCAATGGTCGATGAGGCGTATTTTTTGGCAGTGATACCTTGGACATATTCAGTGACAGTGGCTTCATCAATTTCTTGCCATGTTTCGTAGGTGGTGGTGGGGTGATTATGAAGAAACTTATAAAATTGATTGAGGTCATTGCGATAGGCAGCCGTGGTATTATCAGAATAGTTCCGAGTTGTTTGTAAGTAGTCCAGAAAAGTGGCTAGTTGCTCTTCCATGTGGATATATCCTTATAGATACAGGGCTATATGGTATTAAGTTGAATGGTAACATATAGCATTCATTGTGATGGACGCCAAGATGGCAATGTGCGCAATCAAATCGCCAGCTTGTAAGCGATGTGCAATTGTTTAAGCGAGCGAGTGGTTCCGGAAAATCTCTTCGTGTAGCCACCCATTAGTATATGTGAGTATATTATGTCACGATAAACTTAGAGAGATTATAGCATTACTTTCCATAAGATCAACATAAGGGGGAATTTTTATGTCACGTCGCTTTTTTTCGTGTAGCGACAGCAAAAAAAAGAGGGGGAATTAGTCTTGGCGACGAGACCATTCGCTCCAAGAGCCAACGTAGAGGCGGCCGAGGGGGAGGCCGGCATGTTTTTGGGCGAGCAGGTTGCGACAGGCGGTGACGCCGGAGCCACAGTAATAGGTGGCTTGTTGGGGAGGGGTGGTGCCGAGGAGGGTGGTGAACTGTTGTTTGAGGGTTTGAGGGGGGAGAAAACGGCCGTTATCATCAACATTTAGATTATGAAAGTGATTAACAGCGCCGGGAATATGGCCAGCGACGGCGTCGATAGGTTCGACTTCGCCACGATACCGTTCTGGGGCGCGAGAGTCGATGAGTAATGGTTGTTGGAGAACGTCATCGTAGGTTACGAGCCAATCAGAGTGGGGGTGGCCATGGAAATTTCCACTTTGGTTAGTGTGGGAGCCACTAGCGATGGGCAAGTTATTGGCCTGCCAAGCGGGGAAGCCACCATCGAGAACGGCGACTGCGTTGTGGCCCATGTATTGCAGCATCCACCAAAGGCGAGCGGCGAGGGCACCTCCATGGGCATCGTAGGCAACGACTTGGCTATTGTGGTGGATGCCGAGGCGTTGGGCTAGTTGGTTGATGCGTTGGGGAGAGGGGAGGGGGTGGCGGCCGTGGTCGGTGGTGGGTTCATCACTGAGGTCATCGTCAAGATGGGCGTAGACAGCGCCAGGGATGTGAGCTGTTTGATAGGCTTGACGACCAGCATCGGTATCAGTTAAATCGAAACGACAATCGACGATGATGGGAAGGGGGGAGTCGGTTAGTAATGCCGCTAATTGCTGGCTATTGATGAGGGTTGTATAGCGCATAAAGTTGGGATTAAGATGTGGGTGTGCCAAAGGGCAATCTGGTTGGTGTTGGCAGGGGAGTCGACGTGGGCCAAGGGGTCATGGTTGGCGTGGGAGAAGGGATGGGGGTGGGTGAAGGGATGGGGGTGGGTGAGGGAGTGGGGCTAGGGGTGGCGGTAGGGGCAATGGTTGGGGTGATAGTGGGTGTAGGGGTCAGAACGATAGGAGGAAGGCTTTGGGAGCCGTATTCACTCGTCCAGTACCAGACATTGGGGCCATCATAGCGGAGGGTGTAGCCGACGCCGACTTCGGTGACATAAGGGCTGAGGATGATGCGGCGGTGAGCGGGGCTATTGACCCAGAATTCAACAACGCTGGCAGGATCGGGCATGCCCCAGGCGGTGGCTTCGCCACCGTAGCCACCGGTATAGCCGTAGCGTAACATCCGTTCACGAGGTGAAGAGCCATCGGCACCCGTATGACCGGTATATTTATTGGTGGCCATATCTTCGGTATGGGCATTGGCGGCGCGATTAAGTGGTGTGGATATATCGAGGGGGGGCAAAGCATGAATACGACGGGCCTCATTGATGTACCAGTAAAGTTGGTCTTCGGGGGAGGCGTTATCGGGGAAAGGCATTTTTTCTAGGGTAATGGGGTCAGTAACGATCCGGTCAGGCGAGAGAACGGTTTCTGTTTCGACGAGGACACTGGTGGTAGCACCAGCAGAATTGGGGATGAGTTCTGGCAAGAGGCTGGTGTGGAGAAGGGGCATGAAACTTTGATAGACGTTATTACCGGGGACGACTTGAATTAATCGTTGTGTTTTGAATTGCCCAAATTCGTTGTGGGTGTAGAGGGTGATCCAATATTGGCCAGGTAAAGAGTAGACATGTTCAAACTGTTCCCCTTCATAAAGGGTGCCGTCACCCATGTCCCAGTTATAGCGAGTGACGGTGGCATCACCTAAGCCTTGGCCATAAAGGGGGACGCCGGAAGTGGCCGTCTCAGCGACAAGCATGTCCGCGGCGGCGGGGGGAAGACCAACGCGAATGGTTTGGGTACTGATTGATTCACCGTAACCGTTACTGGTGATGAGCTGGACGGTATATTCACCTGGTTGGGTATAGAGGTGAATGGGATTAGGGATATTGGAGGTGGTACCGTCACCGAAATTCCATTGATAAGAAAGTGGTTTTTGGCCACCACTGAGGTTGGTGAAGCTGATGGTTTGATCGAGATTGGGGGTGGCGTCGTCTGGTTGGAAATCGGCGGTGGGGTGAGGGACAACGATGATACGTTTTTCGGTGACGACAGTGGCGAGGGGGTTGCTGGCTTGGAGGTGGATGTCATAGGTGCCTGGTCGTGAGTAGACGACGACAGGGTTTGAGACTTCTAGTTGGCGGCCATCGCCGAGGTCCCAGACTTGGTTGATGGGACCAGAGCCAGAGACGGCACCGGTTAATTGGATAGGGTGTCCCATAGCGACATGGGTACTGGGTAGGGTGATGAGTGCTTGGGGGGCTTGCCCGATCCAGAAATTGGCTTCGCTAGAAAAAGTTTGGCCGTTAATGGTTAAATCGGCCACGATAATTTGTGAAGATTCGGTTAATTCATCCGCGGAGACGGTTAATTGTAAGTTTAATTTTTGGGTGCTACCTTCAGAAGAGAGGACGGGTAGCCAAGTGAGGGTGTTGGTGGCGAGATTGAGGGTGGCACCGGCGGGGAGTTTATTAATGTCGGCCGTGAGGACGGGGGGGAGTTTAACTTGAATATCAGGCCGAGCGATGGTGGTAGAGCGGTTATTGAGGACAAGATCGAGGTGGAGTGTATCGCCAGGTGTGCTTACGGGCGGGGACATTTGCATGTTGAGTGAGATTTGGCCATCGATTTGGGCATTGCCAGAATAATAAGTCCGCAAGCGTGTGGCGGCGGCAGCTTCTTCAACGGGTGTACTTAAGAGCCAAAGGCCCGTGAACATGAGAAAAAAGGCGAGAAATAAGCGTAATCTTGACAACATGGGTGCAGTTTATCAAACTTGAGTGAAATAAACAAGCTTATTGCCTGTTTTCTAAGGCAATTACTTTATCGAGACGTCGTTGGAACCGTTCTTCGGGTTGGAATTGGGCTTGGAGGAAGCCAGCAATGAGTTTGCGGGCGAGGGCGGGGCCAACGATAGCGCCGCCGAGACAAATGATATTCATATCATCATGTTCAACGCCTTGGACGGCGGAGTAGATATCATGGCAGAGGCAGGCGCGGGCGCCATCGATTTTATTGGCGGCGATGCAGGCACCGACGCCACTGCCACAGAAGACGATGCCTTTGTCACCATCGCCGGCGGCGATGGCGCGGGCGACAGCGGCGGCAAAGTCGGGATAATCGTCGGTGGCGACATATTGGTGGGCACCGACGTCGATGATGGTATGGCCGGCGGCGGTCAGCTCTTTTTTAATAATTTCTTTGAGGTCAAAACCGGCGTGATCGGCTCCGATAATAATGCGCATAATAATCCTTTACAATAATGAATGAATGAAAGGTGGTTGTATGCTACAATTATAATTGTAAATATAATAAATGGGTAGGGAGAAATAGGAACAAGGAGTAAGAGTAAAGATGAAACCATTAGTAGCATTGCACGAGTATGGGCAAAGTGCGTGGTTGGATTATATTCGGCGAGATATGTTAGAGAATGGGGAGTTGGCGAAGATGATTGGGGAGGATGGGTTGCGGGGGATGACATCGAATCCGTCGATTTTTCAGAAAGCGATTGGGGAGAGTGATGATTATGATGAGGCGTTGGCGGAGTTGGTGGCCGAGGGGGCGGAGACGAATGAGATTTATGAAGCGTTAGCGATTGCGGACATACAGCAGGCGTGTGATGCGTTTGCTTCCTTATATGAAGAGGCGGATGGTGGTGATGGGTTAGTGAGTTTAGAGGTGTCACCAGATTTAGCCAACGATACAGAGGGGACGATTGCGGAAGCAAAACGGTTGTGGGCGACAGTTAATCGGCCTAATTTAATGATTAAGGTGCCAGCGACAGAGGCGGGGATTCCGGCTATCAGAACGTTAATTGGGGAAGGGATTAATATAAATGTAACGTTGATGTTTAATATGGCGCATTATGAAGCGGTGGCAAGTGCGTATATTGAGGGGTTAGAGGCGTTGGTAGCGGGCGGTGGTGATCCACGCCGGGTGGCATCGGTGGCATCTTTCTTTGTGAGCCGAGTTGATGCGGCGGTAGATGAAGCGTTAGAGAAGTTGGGGAATGAGAAGTTGCAGGGGAAGATTGCGATTGCGAACTCTAAAGTGGTGTATCAACGGTTTAAGGTGTTGTTTCATGGGGAACGGTTTGCTGAGTTGAAAGCGGCGGGGGCACAGCCGCAGAGATTATTGTGGGCCTCGACGAGCACGAAGAACCCAGATTATCCGGATACGTTGTATGTGGATGCGTTGATTGGGCCGGAGACGGTGAATACGTTGCCACCGAAGACGTTAGAGGCGTTCAAAGATCATGGGACGTTGGCGGCGACGTTAGAGAAGGAGACGGCGGAGGCGGCGGCGGCGTTGGCCGAGTTGGATGCGTTGGGGATTGATTTAACGGAGATTACGGAGGAGTTGCAGACGGCGGGGGTTAAATCGTTTGCGGATTCGTTTACGCAGTTGATGGCGACGATTGATGCGGAGCAGAAGCGGTTGGCGGCGGCGGTGTAAGCGTTGGGGGGGGGCGTTTTTGTGTTGGTCCTAGATAGGTTGTGGATTTAGGAGGTTGTGATGACGATTGGAAGGCATTTGAGTAGTTTTCAGGGTTTTTCAGTGGTGGATTATGAGGCCCCGTTGGTACCAGAGGCGGGGGTGGCGTATCGGTTGCGGTTGGGATGGGAGGCGGGTAAGACGTGGCTGAATTTGTTTGATGCGTTTTTAGCGGAGGAGCGGGTGGCCGAGGTGGAGGGGATTGTCGTGGGGGCGTGGGGGGAGATGTGGGATGCAGGCTCGGGTTTTATTGTGGATGCGTTGTTGGCGGCGCGGGAGCAGTTACCGAATTTGAAGATGATTTTTATGGGGGATGTGACGTATGAAGAGAATGAGATTTCGTGGATGGTGCAATCGGATATGGGGCGATTGTTGAAGGGGTATCCAGCGTTGGTCCATTTTGGGGTGCGTGGTGGTGGTAGTTTGCGGTTTAAGGATGCGGGGCATGATAATTTGCAGAGTTTGGTGGTGCAAACGGGGGGCTTGGATAGGGGGGTGGTGCATGATATTTTAGCGGGGGAGTGGCCGGCGTTGCGTCATTTAGAGTTGTGGTTGGGGACGGCGAATTATGGGGCGACGAGTCGGGCCGAGGATATTGCGCCGTTGTTGATGGGGGATTTGTTGCCTAGTTTGCGTTATTTGGGGTTGCGGGATAGTGATATTGCGGATGATTTGGCGGCAACGTTGGCCTTGGCACCGGTGTTGGGGGAGATAGAGGTGTTGGATTTATCGTTAGGGACGTTATCGGATGCTGGGGGGCGGGCGTTGTTAAATAGCCCGCATGTACCAAAATTAAAGGGGTTGATTTTGCATCATCATTTTATGTCTGATCAGATGTGTGAGCAGTTGGAAGCGTTGCCGATTCGGGTAGATGTGAGTGATGGGCAAGATGATGAGGATGATTGGCGTTTTGTAGCGGTAGGAGAATAAGATGAAAGCACCTGTGTTGTTGGTTGATATTGATGGGTTGCGGCCAGATGTATTACAGATGGCGTTGGATAGTGGACAGGTGCCTACTTTGGGGGAGATGTTGCCGGAGACAAGGACATTATCGGTACCGGTGTTGTCAACAGCGCCGAGCATTACGTTTTGTGCCCAGGCGAGTTTAGTGACGGGGGAGCCACCAAGTAAGCATCAGATTGTGGGGAATCAATATTTTGATCGGTTTGGGGCGCACAGTGGGGGACGGCCGCGGCATTATGCGTTTGATGTGGGGGATATGTTGGCGGTGGATGATGCGGTGCGGGTATTTAGTCATGGTTTGGCGGAAAGTCAGTTATCGGAACCGACCCTTTTTACGAGAGCGGGAGAGCGGGGGTTGACGTCGGTTGTGGCGGGACATATGTATGGAGCGGGGGCGACGCGGTGGTTGAAGCCGGATGTGATTAAGATGGGGCGTTTTATCAAAGGAAAAGGGATGGTTCGTTTAGAGGCGGCGGCTTATGATGGGCATGTGGTTGATCAGTTGATCGCGGATATTGAGGAGCATGGGTTGGCTGATATTAGTATGGTTTATTTTTTAGGGGTTGATTTCACATCGCATCATGAAGGGCCAGAGGCGCAGATGAAGGCGTTGGTGGAGATTGTGGAGCCCCATTTGGCGCGGTTGTGGCCGGTGGTTAAGGGGGCGGATGAGAATGTGCGCGTGGTATTGTTTTCGGATCATGGGCAGATTGAGGTGGTGGCGGATGATGCCCATTCGTTACGGATTGGTTTTCCGTTTGATGATGCGTGGGGACGGTTTTTTAAGGCGTTGGGGTTGGATGTGCATGATTATCCGGGGGAGGCGCCGGATTGTGAGGCGGTGGTATCGTTGAACGGGGGGATGGCGAGCATTGATATTCGGGGGAAGC
>DATHYN010000128.1:0-22646 GCA_035459145.1 Anaerolineae bacterium
GAGTTCGAACTCAACGGTTGTGGAGTCAACAGCACGGACACCAACGTCGTCTAAGGTGAACCCTTCTTCGCCACTGTTAACAGCTTGCGCATTTTTCAAAATGTACAACACGTAAGAGTAATCAGAAGCAGTTTCTGGATTAATGGTACGTTTCACACCATATTCAATGTCATACGCATCAACAAATTCAGGATTGCCATCAGCATCCATCATTTGCATCGTTTCGCCACTCACTGGGTCATATTTCACCCAAGGAATATCGTCACGCAATTTGAAGGTGTAGATGGTACCATCTTCGTTGGTGGACCATTCGGTCGCCAAATATGGCTCAACTTCACCCGTTATTGGGTTGAATTTGGTCAAACCAACAAATAAGTTACCAACAACATCAACAGATGTGCTGTCAGTTGCTAAGGAAGGATCCAAAGCAGGTGGTTCGGTACCCCAGTTAATGTTCAAAGTAACTGGCATAGCGTCTTCTTTTTCAACTTCAACAACTTGGGTTTCAACAGTCGTCACCACGCGGGTAACTTCTACTTCAACCGATTCGCCAGCAACCTCAACGATTTCCGTTTCGGTAATGACGCGGGTCACTTCGACCTCGACAACTTCTGCCTCAGGGGCAGCACAAGCTGCTAAAAGCATGCTCATGAGTAAGAATGCGGCTACTAATAAGCCTTTTTTCTGCAAATTCATAATATTTATAAACTCCTCCTAAGAGTTAAAAATGTGGACAGATAAAATTGTAAGGTGGTCTTGTCTTATATCGATGCTAATGCATCACCTCCTTACGGTTACAGATTAAACGAACTTCTCGGCATGATGACAAGCAACTAAATGCTCACCATCTTGATCCGATGTAAAATCACGCAGTTGCGGATCGTCTGTATGACAAATCTCCGTCGCATAAGAGCAACGGGTATGGAATCGGCATCCAGAAGGCGGATTAGCCGGGTTGGGCACATCACCTTCTAACACAAGTCGTTGTCGTGTGGCTTCCTTATCCGGATCAGGAAGAGGAATAGCCGATAACAACGCTTGGGTATATGGATGTAAGGGGTGATCATAAACAGCATCACACTCACCAATTTCCACAATCCGTCCCAGATACATAACGGCGACGCGGTCACTAATATATCGCACCATAGATAAATCATGAGCGATAAAGACATACGTCAAACCAAGTTGTTCTTTCAAATCATCAAGCAAATTAACCACCTGCGCCTGAATGGACACATCCAAAGCCGAAATCGGCTCGTCGGCCACAATCAAACTGGGGTTTGTTGCTAAAGCTCGGGCAATACCAATACGTTGCCGTTGGCCACCCGAGAATTCATGCGGATACCGTTTGCGGAAAGCGGGGTTCAAACCAACTAAGCTCAAGAGCTCTTTGACCCGTTCTAACCGACTTTTAGCATCGCCAATATTGTGAATTTCTAACGGCTCACTAACCGTATCACCAACCGTCAAACGAGGGTTCAATGAAGCATACGGATCTTGGAAGATCATCTGCATATTCTGACGCATCTTCCGCATCTCCGCACTATTCAAATCACCTAAATCTTTTCCTTCAAAAATGACGGATCCGGCCGTGGGCTCTAATAAATGAAGCAATGTTCGACCTGTTGTCGATTTACCACAACCACTCTCCCCCACTAATCCTAATGTCTCACCACGGCGTACCACAAAAGATACACCATCAACTGCTTGCACTGCCCCCACTTGACGACGAATAATACCGCGCATAATAGGGAAATGCTTTTTCAAATCTTTGACTTCTAGCAAAATATCTTTTTTACTCATTCTCCACAACTCCTTCGCGAACCTCTTCCCAACGCCAGCAAGCTGAATAATGGTCAGGAGCCACCGGACGTAATGGTGGGTTTTCCTGCCAACAACGATCATACGCATATGTACAACGGGGCGCAAAAGGACAATATGTTGGTTCAACTAATAAATCAGGTGGAGAACCAGGAATCGGTACCAAACGTTGCGCTTCCCCCTTCTCATCAACTTCGGGCATCGATTGTAATAAACCAAGTGTATATGGATGGCTCGTTTTCTTATATAAATCACGCACTGGCGCAGATTCAACAACAAAACCGGAATACATTACAATAACCCGATCCACGAACCCGGCCACAACTCCCAAATCATGCGTAATCCAGATAATCGCCATCCCCAATTTCTTCTGTAGCTCACGAATAAGTTCAACAATCTGCGCTTGAATGGTAACATCTAACGCAGTTGTTGGCTCATCGGCAATCAATACCGATGGATTACAAGACAATGCCATCGCAATCATAATACGTTGCCGTTGACCACCAGAAAATTGATGCGGGTAATCACTCAATCGATCAAGTGCATTCGGAACCCCCACCAATTGCAACATCTCGGCCGCACGCTTATTCGCTTCATCTTGCGACAAACCTAAATGAAGCCGCAACGCTTCTGTCATCTGACGTCCAATCGTTAACACTGGGTTCAACGAAGTCATCGGATCTTGGAAAATCATCGTGATTTCCCGACCCCTTATCCCTCGAATCGCCTCCCTCCCCATCTGCAATAACTGTTGATTGCGATAAATAACTTCCCCACGCTCAACCACACCGGGTGGCATAGGGATAAGCTGCAAAATAGACATTACGCCTACTGATTTACCCGAACCACTCTCACCCACTATCCCTAATGATTCTCCTTCATCTAATGTGTAGGAAATACCATTTACGGCGTGGACGATACCAGCATCGGTATAAAATCTGGTTACCAAGTCTCGAACTTCTAGTAAATGTGCCATGGAGCCCCTTCTCAAATACTAAGGTCTATAAATCTTTGTTTACTGGGTGCAATTTCTATTACGCACGACTACGAGTATAGTCATCTTAGTCCACATCAGCAAATATTGGCGCATTTTAGCACATTACCAACTATTTTTACTATTTAAATTGCACAATTATGGACTTTTCTGTGCGCTTCTGTTTGCCCGCCAATCCCATTTCGGGATTTTTAGGTGTCATCTAAGTGACATGGAATCATTATAACCAACAAACGGTTTGGTGTCAAGAAAGTGACAATTTAGTGACTGAACGATTTCGTCCAATTCATAAAGGCGCTCCCCCCTCATTAATTTACCTAATCACCACTCATCGCATCTTTGTTCGGGCGGTTATGTAACTTCACCGGATCTGGCTTGCGGAACTGCATATTCAATAGCTCTACCCCAAAAGAAAATGCCATCGCAAAGTAAACATAGTTCTTCAAATGCAAATCATGTGCCGCTTCTGGATTCCAACCTTCAATCATTAACAACGAACCAATCAAAATCAAGAATGCTAATGCCAAAATCTTCATCGTTGGATGACGATCCACAAAATCAGCCACCGGGTTAGCAAAGAATAACATCACCGCCGCCGCTGACACAATCGCCCCGACCATTACCCCCATATTATCCGTAATCCCCACCGCTGTAATAACTGAATCTAATGAGAAAACAACATCAACCAATATAATCTGTAATAAAACAGCTTTCATCGTCGCTACCCCTGATGCTGACCCATGCCCCCCATGCTCCACTGCCTCTAACTTTTCATGTATCTCGTACGTGCTTTTACCTATTAAAAACAAACCACCACCCAACAAAATCAAATCTTTCCCCGTCAACCCATTCCCAAACAAAGAGAGAACATCACTCTCCCCTAAACGAATCACAAAGCTAATTGATAACAGTAATAATAATCGAGACCCAACGGCCAAACCAATTCCTAACCGCCGGGCAACACTTTGCTCTTCTTTAGGCAATTTCGCCGATAGGATCGAAATAAAAATAATATTATCGATCCCTAAAATAATCTCTAATGCTGCTAATGTCACAAATGGTACGACTAAATCAGCCATTTACGCCTTCCTTTTCTTACAACTAAAGTTTTACATGATTGAATCTTTTGTATACAGCCCAATGTTACGAAATGAGCGTATACACATAAAATGATTATACCTAGCCCATGCTTAAAATCATAATTTTTGTCTAATAAATTCGCTCAAAGGTAAGCCTTGCTCCTGAAACAGATGTGCATCCGTTTTCTCCCCCACCAACAACCGCAACGCCCTCGGCTCAACACGCACCTCTAATGGCGTTTCCCCATGTGGATCCCCATCAGTATGATATGCCCACGGCCCCCCCGCCGTTCTCATCACCACCCGCTTCCCCTCTAACCGCTTCACACCCACCGCCCCCACATGCCGCCCTCGCACCACCAACCACAACAACCGCAACGCTTGCCCAAAACTGTTCGCTTCAAATAATAACACCTCAAAGACCCCATCATCTAACTGCCCCCCCATATTTAACGGCAAACTCCCGCCGTACAATCGACTATTACATACTGTAGCTAAATAAAAATGCCCCGATAAAACCTGTTCATCCACCTCAATCGTCGCCTCGCCCCCACGATAAACAGCCAACCATCGTGCCGCCAACAACATATAACCCAACCGCCCCGTTCGTCGCACCCACTTCGGCCGCGGCTCAATCTTGTTAACCACATAACTATCCGCCCCTATCCCTGCCCATAACAACCAATAGCGCCCATCCCCCTCACACTGCCCTAAATCCATTCGCTGAATCCGCCCCCGTGTCAATAACTCATTCGCCGCCATCAACCCCGCTCCTGATAACGCACTCGGCCGCGGTAACCCCAACTCCGCCGCGAACGTATTCGCCGTCCCACTCGGCAATGCCCCCATTATCGTCTCACTATGCGCTAAACCGGTCGCCACCTCCCCCAACGTCCCATCACCCCCCGCCGCTAAAACCAATAATACCCCTTCCCCCGCCGCCGCCGCCGCTATCTCAGTCGCATGCCCGGCCCGTTGCGTGGCCACGACTGTCACCTCCCAACCCAACTTCTCCCACACCGCCGCTATCTCCCCCATCGTCCCCGCCCTCGTCGCTGGTCCCGCTAAGGGATTGTATATCAAACTCATACGTAACGTCATAGATACTTCTGTCCTCATTCGCTAACCAATATCGCTCTAATCGCCCCGCTAATGTCGCCGGCCGATCATAACTACTATCCAACTCAATATGTGGTTGCATTATCGGCTCATATGCCTGTTTCATCAACTCATACACATCCCAATTCGCATCTGATAAATCACCTCGCCGCCGCCCTCCATGATGCCGATGATGCAATCGCTGACGCACAACCTTGTCCTCGGCCGCAATATAACACAACGTCACCGGTGCGCCTACCCCCCGCCCTACCGCAATCACCTCATCACGACGCTCAGACCGATGATTAGACGCATCAAAAATAACCCGCTGACCTTGTGCTAATCGTGTCCGTATCAATTTATAGCACATTTCATAAACAGCGCGTATCTCTTCTTCCCCATATGTCGGCTCCAAAAATAACTGGCGACGCACCCAATCTGTACTTATCACCACACAAGGCAATAATCTTTGCAACGCTTGCACCACCGACGACTTGCCTGCCCCAGGCAAACCCGCCATCAATAATAAACTGCCACCTACCCGTGCAAATGGTGCTAATGGTAAATGCGCATCTAATTGCCATAACGTGAGTCTTATATCTGTCATCATATTTCACATTATAGGTAACTTCCGCTTCTTCTGGGCAAAAACAAACGCCTTTTTCACGCCATAAAAAATAATTGCACTTTTTAACACTCTCCGCTATACTTATATGTCGATTTAGCTAGTGAGTGCGATGTTTTTTCGGCGCGACGGCTTACTGGCCTTACCCATATCTCATTTCCAACTTGTTATAACTGTTATTCGCTCTCGTAGCTAAGAGCCGTTACTAACTCGTGGCAATGTGTTACATCATTTTTGGAGGTACAAAAATGTCCTTACCACAAGAGCAAAAGTCCGAACTTATTGCCAAATTTGCCCATCATCCAGGTGACACCGGTTCGCCTGAGGTGCAAATCGCTATCTTCGATAGCCGTATCCGCCAGTTACAAGACCATTTGCGCGAACACCGTCATGATCAAGGTGCCCGCCGTGGTCTCCTTAAATTGG
Source organism: Anaerolineae bacterium (assembly GCA_035459145.1). Classification (GTDB taxonomy): domain Bacteria; phylum Chloroflexota; class Anaerolineae; order Promineifilales; family Promineifilaceae; genus DATHYN01. The sequence continues at coordinate 6,044 of DATHYN010000128.1, forward strand.
TCGGTAAACGGCGTCGTTTACTCGCCTACTTGCGTGAAAACCACGCCGATCGCTATCGTGCGATTTTGAAAGAATTGGGCTTACGACGCTAAAATGTCCGGGCAGGTTTATATTTAACGATAAACCTGCCCGTTTTCTTTCAACCGGTTAACGGGTAAAACGCGCGCTGTTTAGGAATTGGGGATTGCGCCTAATTGTAGGCCAATAAGACGCAACTCCCAGTCCCTAAATCGTTGTTTTGCCCTCCTGAATCTATTAATCAATATCAACACCATCTCGGCTGTATAAGCGTTTGGTTATGATTGGTATTGAACCAGTTACCCTTAGGAGATTTCATTAATATATGAATACTGAACATACTTTTTCTACTACTGTTGGCAACCAAGTATTTACTTTTGCCACCGGTAAATTAGCCGGTCAAGCTGGCGGCGCTGTCACCATCCAAGTTGGTGACTCGATGTTGCTAGCCACCGCCACAATGTCCGCCACTGTGCGCGAAGGTCTTAACTTCTTCCCTCTTAGCGTGGACTTCGAAGAAAAAATATATGCCGCCGGTCGTATCCCCGGCAGCTTCTTCCGCCGCGAAGGCCGGCCAACCACTGACAGCATCCTCGCTGCCCGTCTCACTGACCGCCCTCTTCGCCCTCTCTTCCCTGATGGTATGCGCAATGAGGTCCAAGTCATTGTCACCGCCCTCTCGTCGGATAGCGTTAACCATCTCGATATTATGATGGTCAACAGCGCTAGCGCCGCTTTGGTCATCTCCGATATCCCTTGGAATGGCCCTATCGGTGCTGTTCGCGTCGGCTATATCGATAATAAATTAGTCGCCAACCCCACCATTCCTGAATTGGAAAACAGTCAACTTGATCTGCGTCTGGCCGCTAGCCGTGACGCTATCATTATGGTTGAAGCAGGTGCCAATGAAGTGACTGAAGAGCTGATGCTCGAAGCCCTCGCCTTTGGCCACGAAGCAATCCAACCTTTAATCGACCTCCAACTCGAAATGCGTGAAGCGGTTGGCAAACCAAAACGAGAAGTCGATCTCGATGAAATGGACCCTGCACTCAAAACCCAAGTCCAAAACCAATTGGGCGACCGGATGCACTCCATCGTTAGCGAACATACTGATCGCGACGACCGCAACGAAGCGGTTTCTGCCTTGCGCGAAGAAATTATCGAATATTTCACCGAATTGGACACCACCGGTGACGATGAAGTCGACTTGCGTGGCGTTCGTGAAGTCATCAACTACGAATTAAAAACGAAAATCCGTAACCGTATCTTATATGACGGTGTTCGTCCCGATGGCCGCGATAACACCACTATCCGCACCCTCTCTTCTGAGGTCGGTATCAGCCCCCGTGCTCATGGCTCTGGTCTCTTCCAACGGGGTGAAACCCAAGTCCTCTCCATCGCTACCCTCGGCACCCCCCGCGAAGCTCAAAAATTAGATGGCTTGCACCCCCGTGACACCGTCCGCTTCATGCACCACTATAACTTCCCCCCCTACTCCACTGGCGAAACCTGGTTCTTGCGCGGCCCGAAACGGCGCGAAATCGGCCACGGCGAATTAGCCGCCACCGCCCTCACCCCCATCATCCCCTCCGAAGAAGATTTCCCTTACACCATCCGTGTCGTCTCCGAAGTCCTCTCTTCCAATGGTAGTACCAGCCAAGCCAGTATCTGCGCCGCTTGTCTCGCTCTCATGGATTGTGGTGTCCCCGTCAGTAAATTAGTTGCCGGCGTCGCCATGGGCCTCATCACCGATGGTGAAAAATACGCCATCCTCACCGATATCCAAGGCCTCGAAGACCATTTAGGTGATATGGACTTCAAAGTCGCTGGTACCCGTGATGGTATCACCGCTTTACAAATGGATATCAAAATCTCCGGTCTCTCTAAAGAAATTATGGCCGAAGCGTTGGCTCAAGCCCATAAAGGCCGTATGGAAATCCTTGATTCTATGGCCGCAACTATGCCGGAAGCCCGTGAAAAATTGAGCCAATGGGCACCACGCATGGAAACGATTAAAATCGACCCTGACAAAATCGGTGCTCTCATCGGTAAAGGTGGCGCCACCATTCGTGGCTTGCAAGAAACCTTTGAAGTCACAATCGATGTCCAAGAAGATGGTACTGTCTTCGTCGCTGGTGTCGATGGCACCAAAACGGACGCCTGTTTGGAACAAATTGAAATGTTAACCAAAGGGGTCGAATTGGGCACTATCTATACCGGTAAAGTTTTGCGTATCATTGACTTCGGTCTCTTCGTCGAACTGTTACCAGGTACCGATGGGTTTATTCACATCTCCCAGTTGGCGCAAGAACGGGTCAACAAAATCGAAGATGTGGTCCAATTAGGTGATGAAGTGATGGCTATGGTCACTCAAATTGAAGAATCATCCGGCAAAGTCCGCCTCTCCCGCCGCGCTGTCCTCGAGGGCTGGTCGCTCGAAGAAGCGATCGCCAACGACCAAGGTTCCCGCCGTTCATCCGGTGGTGGCCGTGGCGGCAACAATCGTGGTGGTGGCCGTGGTGGCAATCGTGGCAATAATAATAATAACCGCCGGCGGTAATCTGTAAACTAGAATGTCAAATCTGACGTTTAGACAAGCGACAATGGCTGATAAAGAAGCTATTGTCGCTTTGTCATCTCAAATCTGGGATGGGCATGATTATTTGCATCATAAATTTGATGCCTGGGTAGCTGATAAACAAGGCCGTTTTAATGTCGTTTATGACCAAGAAACGCTCATCGGCTGTAATAAATTAACCGCCCACTCCCCTACCGAATGGTGGCTGGAAGGCATTCGCGTCTCCCCCCAATACCGTGGCCGTGGTATCGCTCGACAATTACATCAATATGCGCTCGCTGTCGCTGACCAAATCGGCCACGGCCATCTCCGTCTCTCCACCGCCGATAGCAATCAAGCTATCCAAAAACTCTGTCTCGATACCGGCTTCACCCTTGTCAGCCACCATCTCATCGCTCGCCTCCCCGCTCGGCCCACCACAAACCCCTCCCCCTTCCAACCCGTCACCACCGCTGACTTCTCCCTCTTCCAAAAAAAATTACACCAACATTCTCTCTTCAAATCCTGCCATGGCCTCAGTAACGAAGGCTGGAGCTGGTACGAAACCTTGCCTCGCTTGCCACAATGGCTGGCCGAGGGGCGTCTCTTTTGGTGGACCCCAGTTTCGGCCGCCCCCCACACCCCACCTGCCCTCATTATTGCTCAAAAACGGTCTGAGACCGTTTGCTATCTCAATTTCATCGCCCCGCCCACCCCAGCCGCTCTGCCCGCTCTCTGGCAAGATTTACCCCAACTGGCGACGCGTTTCGGTTGCACACATTTAGACGCAAAACCAGTCGCCGTCGAGGCTTGGCAACAAGCCATCCAACAGGCCGCTGGTGAACTGCGTGATTTTGGGTCGTTGGTCTATGAACGGCCGTTACCCCTCATTCATTAAATCAAAAAAAGGATACTATCATGAACCCCAATAACGAATCAAATGACGAAAATCTCGCTCAAAGCGACAACTTCCTCGTCTGGCGTAGTGCCGACGAAGAAGGGTATACCTACCACCTTGAAATGGGCATCCTCTCCCTCCACTTTACCTCCGAAGATTGGGAAGAGTTTGTTGACGTCGTCCAATCTGTCGGCGAATAAGCAGCTAATAACAATGGTGGGGGAGCCACCCCACCACCTACGCCCCCAAGGCGCGTAACCCCGCCTCATCTAAAACCGGCACCCCTAAATCTCCCGCTTTCTCCAATTTACTACCCGCCGCTTCCCCCGCTACCAAATAATCCGTTTTCTTACTCACTGAACCCGTCACCCGCCCCCCCCGCTCTTCAATAAATGTTTTCGCCTCACTTCGTGACCAATTCGGCAACGTCCCCGTCAACACAAAAGTTAATCCCGCCAATGATTGCGCCCCCCCCGCTTCAGGCTTGACCGCCTCAAAAGCCAAACCCGCCGCTCTCAATTTAGCCAACACCTCTTGATTCCGTCCATTCTGAAACCAGCTCACTACCGCTTGCCCTGTCTGCGGCCCAATCCCATCAATCGCTTCTAAATCCGCCAGCGTCGCCTCCCCTACCCTATCAATATGCCCTAACTCCGATAACAACAAACGCGCCACTACCTCCCCCACATACCGAATCCCCAACGCGGTCAACACCCGCTCCGGTGGTTGCTGTTTGCTCGCCTCAATTCCCGCCAATAAATTAGCCACTTTCTTCTCTTTAAACCCCTCCAAAGGCAACAATTGCCCCTCTTCTAAGCTATAAATATCCCCCACATCTTTAATAAATTCCCCTTTAACCAACAATTCCGCTGTCTGCGACCCAAAATTATCAATATCCATCGCTGACCGGCTCACAAAATACTCCACACGCCGCACCAACTGCTCTGGACAAGCCGGATTATCACAATATAAATTAATCTCTCCTTCTGGCTTAACCACCGGCTCTTCACAAAATGGACAAATCGTTGGCGGCTCAATCTCTTCTTCACTCCCATCGCGCAAATCAGGAATCGGTCCCACCACATACGGTATCACTTCCCCCGCCCGCTTCACAAATACCATATCCCCAAGTCGTATATCTTTGCGTCGTATCTCTTCATAATTATGAAGTGTCGCATTTTGCACCGTCACCCCCCCAATCTCTACTGGCGCCAACACCGCCGCTGGGGCCAACACTCCCGTCCGCCCCACATTGACTTTAATATCTAATAACTTCGTCGTCTTCTCCTGCGCTGGAAACTTCATCGCTAGCGCCCCACGCGGATCTTTGCCCACAAACCCCAACCCATCGGCCAACGGCCGATTATTAATCTTCACCACCAATCCATCCACTTCATAATTAATCTGATTCCGCTTCTCACGCCATATCTCATACTGCTCGGCCACCCCCGCCAAATCCCCACAATACGCATTATCGGGACAAACCGGAAAACCCAACTCAGCCAAGTAAGCCAACCGCCCCCACTGCTCATCCGGCAACGTCACCCCATCCCACGCAATAATATCATACGCATAAAAAGTCAATGGCCGTCCCGCTGTCACCGCCGAATCTAATTGCCGCAACGAGCCCGCCGCCGCATTGCGCGGATTCATATACGCCTTTTCCCCCGCCACCAACCGGCTTTCATTAAACGTCTCAAACTTATCCAACGGAAAAAAAGCCTCTCCGCGCACCACTAAATACAATGGCGGCTGTAAACCACCTTTGCTATCCACCGGGATTCGCTGTGGTAACATCGGTAACGTCCGTAAATTCTGGGTGATATCTTCGCCGATATCACCATTGCCGCGGGTAGCGCCTTGGATGAAACGGCCGTTCTCATACGTCAACACCACTGTCAACCCATCTAACTTCGGCTCCACCACATAATCCAACCCCGCCACCTCAATCCCCTCCGGCGCCAACAACCGCCCCAGCCGCGCCGCCCACGCCTCTAACCCCTCAACATCAAAGGCATTCGCTAAACTTAAAATCGGCGCGGGATGCGTCACTTTCTCAAACGCCTCCAACGGCTCCGCTCCCGCCCGCTGTGTCGGTGAATCAGCCGTCACTAATTCCGGATGAGCCGCCTCTAACGCCACCAGCTCATGATATAACTTATCATACTCCGCATCACTAATCACCGGCGCATCTAACACATGATACCGATGCAAATGAAACCGAATCTCATCCCGTAACTGCTCAATCTTTTCCATTACCAACATAAAAGCCTCTCTTTTTTGCTAAAAACCCCCACTCCCAATTATCCCCCATCCTCATCATCCCAACAACCATCAAGCCCACGGCTTATACCGAAACAACGCGTACAAAAACCCCAAATGGTGCCGATAATCCGCTAAATAATCCCGCCAACCCGCCACCTTCGGCCGCAAATCCTCCCGCGCATACAAACTCTCCGCCAACAAAACCAAATAATCCCGCCCTTTATACCCATTCTCTAACTCCGCCACCCACTTCTCCGGTAAACCCGCCCGCCCATACCAAGCCCCCGCAATATTCCCTCCAATGGCCGCCATCGTGTCCGTATCCCACCCCGCATTCACCGCAAACAACACACTGTTCCGATAACCATCCTCCCGTTCAGCTCGCGTATCGATATGAGCAATATGCCAAAAGGCATAAACGGCCGTGCGCACAATATCTAAAATCGGACTCCCCATCACCCGACTGTTAGCCAACAAATGTCCCACCGCCTCTTGCTCATCCGCCTCAAAATAAGCGGGTAACGCCTGCAACGCCATCACCATCTCCGCATCCACCCGCCCCACCGGCTCCCCCACAAAAGCGATATAATCAGCCCAATTAATCTTCTCCGCCCGCAACAAATACGCCACCGAAAACGTCGCCACCAACGCCCCCGCAATCGCGCTGGGATGGGTATGCGTCACTCGACAACAGGCCACTGTCTCTCTAAACAACGCTTCTAAATCGTCATAATACCATAAACCCAATGGGGCCGCCCGCATCGCCCCACTACTCCCCGGTACATGCCGCCCCGTCTCTTTCATCCCCAACAAACTCTTCAACGCCGCATTCTTGGTGCTCCGACCACTCAACCTCGGCCACACCACCCACCACCGCCCCAATTTCCGCCGAAATACCCGCTCATCAAATCCCCCCGCCTCTAAAATCGTCTCCGCCAACAAAATCGTCATCTGCGTATCATCCGTATAATACCCCCAACCAGGCTTAACCACATAATCCTCTACCCGCCCCAACCGTTGCCGAATACGATCATACGTTAAATTCTCCGTCGTAAAACCCAACGCATCCCCAATCGCTCCCCCTAACAAACAACCGATAAACTGATCTCGTCGTCGCACCATCACTTACTCCACACGCCAAACATTCATCAAAACCAAAGCTCCCCCCCATCAAACACGATTATTCTTTAAAAGCAGCTTCTACCCAACCAGTTGAGCTACCATCTTCCCGCCGCAACGCTTGATGGTCCCAACCAGACCCAGATACAATAAAGTAATACGCTGCCCCCATACCAGGCACTTGGGCACACAACCGATAAAACTCTTTCGCCTGCTCCCCTTTTTCTTTCCCCGATACCGTTTCATTAGGGTTACTAAACTCAGTCACAAACAATAACTTATCTGGCCAATCTCGCCGATATTGCCAGACGTAATTGATCGCGTCATTCCGCACCTGATCCATCGTCTGATAATAACTATGTACACAAATGAAATCAGCCACTTCCAACGCGGGCCGCGCCTCAGCCAAAAAGGTCGCATCATTCATCCGAAATCCAGAATCAGATCCATATCGATACGCTTCATCTGGTCCCGGTGATAATCCGGGAAAGCCCACCTTGATATTCGGGAACTTGGCCCGTAACAATTGCCGCCCTTTGATGAAATAGTTAGCAAACTCCGCCCCATTCGACCACGACCCCACCACCCCATGTGCCCGCAACCCCTCATGCGTCAAATTAGGCTCATTATGAAACTCAATATGGGTCACCCCCGCTTTCACCAATGGTTCCAAATCCCCCATATTATCTTTAACAAAATCCTCTACTTTCAAATCCCGACCATTCCACGACGCATACAACCGACACAACACAAAATCCGTCTTCGCCTCATATGGTCGCACCTCCTTCATCCGTGTCCCCGATTGAATCTTAATCGTATCAAACTTCCCCTTGGCAATCGCATAATCCGCCGCCTGCGCATGGCGATCTGCCCGATCATGCAAACCAATCAACATCCGTCCATGTGGCCAAGACAACCCATCATAACGCCCCCGTATCTGCGTTGCCGCCGCTTCCTCCGCTGATAAACCAGGCACCGCCCCACGCTCTCCTCCCCCTGTTGACACCGGTTCCGTATCATCTGCAATTTCAGGTCGCACCTGTGACGGCGTCACAATAATTTGCACATAGACGAAATCAACAAACGCATTCCCTTCTGGATCCGCAAACTGCCAATAGCTTGTGTTCAAACGCTCCCCCGCCGGTGGCGCAATCATCGTCAAACTAACATTAACCTCCCCCCCAGGCTTCACTTCAATCTCATCAGCCACTTCCTCCCAACTATATTCTTCCTTCTCCGTCATACGTACATTGCCCGCTTTGTCTGGCTTCGGCAAATACCGCCACACAAACCCCGACTTCCACGTCGTATCCCCCGTATTCTTAATCCGCCACGTCTTGACAAACGATGTCCCCGCCTCCACCTCTGTATTATCTGGAATCGTTATATCATCCACATACTGTGCTGCACTACCCATTTTTCACTCTCCAAAATATTAATTATCTCTTTCTAAAAACCTAATTCCCCCGTCGTAACATCTCATCATACGCATCCTTAATATGTGCCTTCATGCGTCCATCTGTCGTCACCACCCCCGCATTACGCATCACATCTGACCACGCAAACCAAATCAACGCGGCCACATAATCTTGATGCTTATCACCAATCTCCTTAACCACTTCCATCATATAACGCCCAATCGCTTGGTAATGTTCTGGCCCTAGCGGATTATCCTCGGCCACACCCAACTCACTAATCCACAAAGGAAACTGCGGATACGCCTGCTTAAATGTCGCCATCGCATCACCAATCGTACCAAACCTCTTCCCATAAAACGGATCAAAAGTCACATAACGCCCATACGGATGGTACGCTAACCCATCCATCGGTAATTGCCCCCCCAAAACTTGCTCTACTTTTTTGATATAACCAACCGCATTAGCTGGACCTGTCTTCAAACCACTAAACACGACCGTCCCTTCCGGATCAACCCCTTTAATCCCTTTGGTTCCTTCACGCAATAATAACGCATAATGCTTCGGATCAATACCAAAAGCTGATGGATTATGATTCCCCGCATCATTATCCCAACCACTATCCACCTCATTATGAATCTGATACGCAACCATATCTTTAAATTCGGTACACGCCCGCGCCACCGCCGCACACTGCTTCCCAAATTCAACCGCATACGCCCCCCAATCTCCATTATTCGCCCACGGCCCACTCCCCCAATACGTATCCTGATGAATAATCAACAACGACTTAATCCCCGCCTCCGCCTGCGCCCGAATAATCGACCGATACCGGTTCGTAAACGCCTCCTCGGCCGTCCACCCCTCCCGCGACGCCCAATACACATACCGACTCCAACTCAACCCCTTCATACGCGGCACCTCTAACGCATGCCCCCCATTCGGATTAATATTCATCCCATACTGCACCTTCGTCGTCGATGACGGTGGCGGCGCCGGCGGCGGCGCCGCCGTACTCACCACTGTCGCTCGCATCCAGCGCAAATCCCCTATCTGCTCCCCTAACCCATTCTGAATCTTCCAATGAAACGCATACGTCCCCCGCGCCTCCGGGGCCTCAAACGGTAATGTCACCGTAAATGTCCCTCCCGGCGGGATCTCATCCTGCCCCGTCAACGCCTTCAAACTCATACTCCCCTGAAACCCAAACCGATATGGCGTAAACGCCGTCGTTTCCGGATGCGTCCCATGCACATACATCGCCTCCATATCCCCCGTCAATGGCAACGTCCCCGTATTTCGCAATGTCCATGTACAATTAAACCGTTCCCCCGCTTTCAATTGCGCCAAATCCGCCACACTCTGCTTAAAATCAACAAAGGCATAATCATATTTACCCCCAGCCTTCACCTTCGCCCGCATCCACCGCAATGGCCCAAATAAATGGCCATCAGCCCCCGCCAATTGCCAATGTGATGACACCATCCCGCTCGCCTCCGGCACCTGCATCGTCAACGTCACCGTCAACGTCTCCCCCGGCTTCACCTCGGCCGCTCCCCCAACCTCCGTAATCCCATACGAACTCCCATTCCCAAACGCCGACCGGGGCAAACTCGCTGTCTGTGCATGATTATTGTTCACATACACCAACCGATACCCCTTATCCCAACGCGTCGTCCCCGTATTCTTGAACCGCCACGTCGCCTTAAACGTCTGCCCCGCTTCATAAACACCATTCACCAAATCAACATTCGCCTCAAAACCAGCTGCTTCCGCCCCATCTACCTGTGCCGCCTCTTCCGCCGCCGCCGCCTTCGCCGCCGCCGCCCCCGGCGCCCCCGAACTAAACAAACTCTCATGCGGCTCGGCCGGCTGCTTGCCCCCATCAAAATCACGATTAATCGTATAATCAATTAACGGCTTAATCCATGTCTGCACATCGTTATCAACACTCCCCCATCCTGATTGCAATGTCCACGTCGCTACCCCCTTAATCTGCGGCCACCGCGCCGCCCACTCATTATACGCCGTAATATGCTTCTCCCCATCATGCCAACTCGGCGCCGACCGATGCTCAAAACCCCACTCCGTCACAAATATATAAAAATCGCGCGCAATATCATTGTTATCAGCCGCAATCATCGCCGCCTCAACCCGCCCAAACAAAGACGGATACCAATCATCCCAACTTTCATTATCCCGCCACCGCCGCCAGACATACTCATGAATCGCCAACGCCGCTTTCTCCCGATTCTCCGCACAATAACGCAAATACGCCACCATCCCCGGCAACTCATAATCATTCGTCTTAAATACATGTGGCTCCCCCGAATTAAACGCCGGCCCACACACTTTATACCCCTGCTTATTCGCTATTTTCGCATACTCTAACATAAACCAACCCAACCAATCCGTCGGATGCATATTATTGTATTGCTTATCCTGCCCCTCTTCATCCAACTTCGCCCGTGGCTCATTAATCGGTTCCATCCACACCACCGCTTTGTCTAACTCCGGTGGCCACTTAGCCACCGTTATCTCCCAATGCTTTTGCGCCGCCTCGGCCGGCGCCAACGTATAATCCGGCGCGTCATAATCATGCCCATCCTGTTGCCCCATCGTCGATACCCGATAAATAAGCCAATTCACCACCCCATACTTTAAACCCACATCCAACCCCTCTTTACACACCCCCGCATCATCCGTCCCCTTCATCATAAACGGAATCCCCTTCTCATTCAACCGCCGCATAAACTCCCCAATCCCCTGCTTATTCCCACCCATCGCATAATGAAACCCAATAATTGACTTACCCATTTCGCTTTACTCCTAATTTATTCCACTAAACACACCACAACCAACACATTTTTATTAATATTTCATATTCGGCTTCATCGACTTAGCCTCATAATACAAATCCGGCAACCGATCATCATATTGCATCCTCATTATCAATTCCCGAATCGCCGCTCGCCGATTCTCTGTCCCTAAATCGGCAAAATTCACCCCTAAACTAAAACAAAGCTCTTTCAACTCATCATTATCAAGAAAAACTCGCGCCATTTCTCCAAATAACTCTCTGGTATCCACCTCATCTGGCACCACAATCTCCACCTCTTCTTCTGGTTCTGGCTCCGCCACCGGCTTCCGTTCCGATGATGATTGACGCTCGCCCCTTGTTGACGCCACCGCCACCGCCATCTCATCCCCCATCTTAATCAACTGCCCATCCTCTAACCGACTATACAACGCCGGCACCAACACATCATCCTCATTAAAAACTGTATTACACGCCTGCACCAACGCCAAATCAACCTGCCCATGTGCCACCAACCGCTCATAAAAAGGGCTCGTCAACGCCTGAGCCGTATCAATCGTCACCTTCTGTGTCATCGCGACCACCGCTGGGGTCCCCACCTCCCGCACCAACCGCTGTCCCAATCCCCCCAACGCCGTCTCCGCCCGCGGATCCGCACTTTCACAGGTACACAAAAAAGCAAACTGGGGCGAGTGAGCCGCTGGCAACGTCCGCCACCGCTGAACCAACTCCGTCGTCTTCACCGGCTTCACCTCCTTCCCCGTCCCATCCAATAAATACAAGTAGGTCTCCCCACTCCGCTCTGAATAACTCCCGTGAGCCACAATATGAACCAATGTGTATCGGTTCGCCGTTAAATGCGCCATCAACATATCTAATGTTGGTGGCCCCTCCCTCTCCCCCTCATTCGCCAAAATCGTATGAGGAATCCCCCCCAAGGCCCGCTTAATAGCAGCCACACTTCCCTTCTCATCAAAATGCGCCAACTGGTATGGATTCCCCATCGGCGGGTTCGCCACCACCACTAAAACCCGTAAATGCTCTTTATTTAAATCAGGATACCGCTTCGGCGAACTACTCTTAATATGAAAAGAGAACGGTGTTGCTTGCTCTAACCGTAATGGCTCCCACGCATTATTGACCCCTATCGGCGCACACAGCCGCTCCCACTGCCATCCCTTTAACGCCTCCGCCTCTACCACTAACAACACCCGCAATCCATCCTGGCTAATCAGCTTGGCCGCCGCAAATGTATCCCGCACCCCCCCCGTTAAAAACAGCCTCCCCCAACAAGCGACCATACGCTAACCGCTCCCCTATCGTCTGCGCTAAAGCTGATTTCATCTCCTCCGTCACCATCATCATCTGCGTATTCCGTAATGACAATGCACCACTTTGCTCAAACTCAATCCCCACCTCATAAATGTCACCATCTTTATGACGAATCGTTATCTCTACATGTTTCATCGTTCACTTACCTCACCCATCTCAGCATCATCTACCATACACCAATCTCTATTAACCACAATATCAACACACTTATCTATTGTCGTTAATTTAGGCCACAACGTTTCACTCATCCGTTTTAATGCCTCATAATCACCATAATAATTAATTTTCTGCACAAAACTACTGTACATCGCTTCTGCCTCGCCAGAAACCATAAATAAAACAGCTCCGTCTTCGTCAACAATATTTAATTGCGGCCTTGACGTTTTAACACTTACCGGCACCGTCCACGTCGCCAACAACTGACCCGTTAAATCCCATAAATAAACACCCCCCTGACGTGACAATCCCACCACATGCTTCCCACTCGGCACAAAAGCAATATCACTCAAAGCAGCATCAGCCCCCACCAATGTCGCCACCAACTCCCCCTCGGCCGTCAATAAATAACCATCACTATCCTCAAACCCCAACACAGCCACATACGCCCCATCACCCCGCAAAGCCGCCCCATACGCTGCCGACTGCAACATATCCATCTCAAAACGATGTATCAACTCATTTTCCCGAGCCCACACCTGTATCTCATTTGAACGCCAAGAATAAATCAAAAACTGTTCGCCATCCGCGCTAAACTGAGCCTCACTCAATGATAAATCCATACCCCTTTCATCCACAAACTGATACGCAAACAGCTCATTCCCGTCCATATCAAGCAAATAATAGCGATTATTGCCATCAACCCCATCCTCAACAAAAATCTCATTCCTAACGGGACTAAAGCGCACAAAATCACCATGATACGGCCATTCAAATACCTCTTCATCAACCAATGACATCACAATCATATCCCCTTCACCCCCACCAGCTATCGCCACAAACTGACCATCATGACTAAACGAAGCCCTACCACTCGTATAACGCAAACTATCTTTAATTGGCTCACCATCTTGCCACACAATAAATCGCCCCATATAAAGATCCCGCCACGCTATAAACCGCCCATCCCCACTTACCCCCCGAAATGATAAGATCGGCTCTATCCGTTCCACTGTACCATGCAATGTAATAAGTTGTGCCCGATTAGGACTATCGCCCAAAGAACTCTGCACCGCTAATAAATCACCACGCGGTGACCAACTAACACTCCCTACCGCTGTCTCCCACGCATAATTGTTAACTTGTCCAATTCCTATCTCCCATATCTCAACCCGATTATTCCCCCCATTGCCCACACCAAACCAATTATAGCCCGCTACATACTTGCCATCGGGGCTAAAAACCCCCAGCGTTAATGGATAAGCATCACCCCCCATCGTCCCTAGTCGATGACCATCAATATGCCATACCGAACTAAACCCCGTATTATAATCATAAACAAATAGCTGTTCACTCGCTTGATCAAATGAAATCGCTTTGATATGTGGCTTACCCAACGAGGCCAAATAACCGGAATCAGCATCCCATAAATGTGCAACCTCGCCATCATACAATAACAAACGCTCCGTTTGCCCCGCAAAAATAGCCCGAACACCCTCTAACTCAGCCATAACTTCCCCATTACGCCCCCTTAATGACACCCCCCCAGCCCGTGCCACCAGCACAGACTGACCAGACGCACTTATCGCCGCACTCTTGGCTCCCGCCACATCTAAACTCGACACCAGTTCGCCCTGATTATCCCAAATCGACACCAGCCCTGACTCATCATCAATAACCAAAATATCATTACCTAACACTTTGCCATTCCACAACGCATCCCCTTCCAGCGCCAACCGTCCTGGTATCCGTTTTACTACACTACCATCACCCATTCGCCATAACAACAGTTCATTCGGTTGCTGTGTCAACGCCTGCTCGCCATCACCCATAAAATATAAATTTTCTCCCCTTAGCTCAGCGATAAACTGCCCATCTTGTGTCCAAACCTGCGCCCCACTCTGATTAGCATCAAATGTTGTCACTAAATAACGTCCATCTCCCGCAAACCAGCTATTATCGCCAGGTACCACCTTCACCTCATCCCCTTCCCCATCGCCTAACCAAATCAGCCCCCCTTCTTGAGCCACGGCCATACGACTCCCATCATGATTAAAGCTACCATTTATACTATTCGGTACCAAAAACTTAATCGGCTCCCCATCTTTATTCCATAAACGTGCCCCCAGATCATCACTGGCTAGCATCGATCCATTCTGCGGATGAAATGCATAAAAGCGGATATTTAGCCCCCCAAAATCACCTTTCTGCCAAATATCAACACTATCATTTAACGCATCATAGATAACTGGCAACTTACTATTATCCACATCCGCTATCCGCGAAGCCCCCCATGCCCATAACAAACTATCTATCGGCGCCCGCAAACGCCAAGAATTAGCATTGGCCGCATATTCTCGTGCCTGCGACTGCCGCGCTTGAAACTGTGCCTCATCCCGCGCCTCACGCGCCTCAACCGTCAACCACATCGTCGCCACTACCAACAAAGCCAATACCCCCACCGCGATCCACAACTGCCGTGACCGACGCTTAATCTTTACATTCGACTCTTGCTCGACCAGCACCCGCTTCTCCGCCTCGGCCGCCGCCCGCTTATCCGCCGCCGCACCCCGCTCCGCCGCCCGCTTCGCCTTCTCCGCCGCTGCCGCCATCTGCTGCGCCGTCTCAATCTCCTGCCGCCTCTGCGCCGCCTCCGCCCGCTTCTCCGCCTCCCGCAACGCAATACACGCCGCCACATACCCCCGCTCCAACTCGCTCAACCGTAACTTCCCCCGCTCCACAAAAACCTCAATCGACGCCAATCGCGTCCCCCGATGCACCAACAAATCCTCTTTCCCCCCCTCATCCGCTTCCTCCGCCCACAACTGCGCCGCCTCCCGAATCTGCTCCCGCCAATACCACATATCCAAATCATCATCTAACCATTTCCGCAACCGCGGCCAATGCCGAATCAACGCCTCATGCGCCACCTCCACCTCGTCAACCCCCGTCGCCAGATTCTTGCTCGTCACCACCAACCGCGCCGCTGGCGCGGCTAACTTCTCCACCAACGCCCGCGTCTCCGCCTCATCCCCCTCCGCCGGCACCAACTCCGTAAACGCCACCCGCCGCCGCGTATCACGCCGCTCTCCCTCAACCCCCACCCCGTCCTCATCCAAACGCGTCAGCCGAATAAAAATATCCTGCATCTGCGCCTGTTCCCGTTCCGATAACGACTCATAAATCTCATCCGCCGTATGCGCAATCCCCTTCTGCACCTGACCAATCTCATGATACGCCTCCCGCCGCAACCACGGCCCATACCGCCGCAACCACAACGCCTTCAACACATGTTGCAATAACGGCATCGCCCCCGGCTCACCCGCCACATCTGCCAATAACTGCTCCGCCAAATCTGGATCAAAGCGCAATCCCGCCAAACTTGCCTGCGCTAACATCGCTTGCCGCAACTCCCCCTCTGTCATCGGACTTATCAACACCTGCTGCGCCAACATCTTATCCCGCAACGCCCCATACTGGCTACACTCTCCCCAAAAATCAGCCCGCATCGTCACCACCACCCGCACCTGCACCGCTAACCGCAACAACGCCGTCACAAACGGCTCCCGCTGTTCCGCCACCGCCAATGTAAATAGCTCCTCAAACTGATCCACAACCAACACCGCTCCCCTCTGCCGTAACACCGCCGCATGTCGCCCCAATGCCACCAACGGCTGTCGTCCCGGTGTCATATACGCCGTCTGCGCCGGCGTCGCCACCCTCGGCACCACCCCCGCTAACACCAACGACGACTTCCCACTCCCCGATGGCCCTAACACTGCTAAAAAGTTATCCGCCTCCCACTGTTTCAACAACCGCGCAACCCACTCCTCCCGCCCAAAGAAAAACCCCTGCTCTTCATTCGTAAACGGCGCCAATCCCATAAACGGACAAATCCCCTTGTACGCCCCCACCGGCTGTCCCATCGCCACCGCCGCAAACGTCCGCGCCACCATCTTCCCGCAAATATCATCTAACATCCCGATTCCCGCCCGTCGCTCCCTCTCCGCCTCGGCCGTCAACCC
>DATHYN010000129.1:0-14046 GCA_035459145.1 Anaerolineae bacterium
CTCATTCTAACTATCAAATCCCCACCTCGAAAAACCCTTCCCGACCGGAGTTTGCCCGCTTTTTGACTAACCAATACATTCCAAGTCACAAAAAGGGCAAACGGAGTGGAGGGATCTAAGAGTATGCAATCACCCTACCCATACCTCAATCCATTCGATTTCTAACTGATTTGCAGTATAATACTGCCCAATGTTACAATTTTATACCACCATATTAGCCCTTTTCTTATCAGGCAGTTGTGCCCTTTTTCTAGCACTTTATGTTTGGCGCGAAGCCACCGCCGTCTGGCGCCACGCATTTACCGCCATGCTTTTTATCGTCAGCTGGTGGTGCCTCACCTACAGCATCGAAATAACGCAACAAACCATTAACGGCAAAATCCTTTGGGCCAATATACAACTCACCTTGACCACATCATTACCATTAGCGTGGTTTATGTTTGCCCTGCAATACGCTGGCTACGACCATTGGCTTCCCCCTTGGGTCAAAAAAGCGCTCTTCCTAATCCCCCTCGCCAGCATTATCACCTCCTGGACAAGCCACTGGCATAATCTATACCGACAACTCGACCAAATAACCATCGAAAAGATCGGCTCTTTTACGGTGATGACCGGCCCCCCCGGCCCTTTCAGCCAACTACAAAGCTATTACAACTACATACTCATCATTTTGGGGCTAGCCATACTTCTTTGGATCGCCATTAATTGGCAAGAACCCTACCGCCGTCAAGCACAAATTCTATTTTTATCAGCCCTAATCCCTTTCACCATTGATTTGCTACCCCAATTTATCCCCGCCCTCCCTCCCATCTCGTTAACCCCTATCGCTTTCCTAACAACCAGCATACTTATGGCCTGGGCCTTGTTCAAATATCAATTGATATACCTAACCCCTATCGCCCGCCGTTTACTCATTAATCGCATGA
This sequence comes from Anaerolineae bacterium, assembly GCA_035459145.1. GTDB lineage: Bacteria > Chloroflexota > Anaerolineae > Promineifilales > Promineifilaceae > DATHYN01. The sequence goes on from DATHYN010000129.1 coordinate 927, forward strand.
AAATGGCCCTCTTCGTCTTAGATAGTAATGATCGGGTAATTGATAGCAATCCTGCCGCTCAAACCATTACCAAACTGACACCCAATGCCCTTCTTAATCAACCCGCCTCCACCGTTTTCCCCCCCCTACAAATTCTCAACCAATATGTACCCACAGACACCATTAATTTAGATATTCAATATCAAAACCAAACAGAATACCACCTTGATGTCCTCCCCTTATACAGTGAAAGCCACCAATTTATCGGCCGCTTAGTCACCCTCCATGATATTACCACCCTCAAACAAACCCAAGCTAAATTGACCCAATTAGCTCAAGAAAATCAACAAGCCAAAGAAAAAGCGGAAGAAGCCAATCTCGCCAAATCCCAATTCCTAGCCAATATGAGCCACGAAATCCGTACCCCCATGAATGGTATCATCGGCATGACCAATCTCTTACTGAATACCCCACTCACCCCTCAACAAAATGATTTTGTCGCCACAATCGAACAAAGTGGCAAAAATCTACTCAATATCATTAACGATATTCTCGACTTCTCTAAAATTGAAGCCAATAAATTGGAGTTAGAAAACCATCCCTTCAATTTGTACAAATGTATCAATACGGCCATAAATGTCATCACCCCCAGCGCCCAAGAACAAAACTTAACCATAAATTGCCATATCGATACCGATGTTCCTAACTATATCCTCGGTGATTCAACCCGATTACACCAAATCTTGCTTAATCTATTAAGTAATGCCGTCAAATTTACAGAACAAGGCTCAATAACCCTGACGGTGAAAACAGTTCCTACCCCCACACCAGAAAACCAACAATTGCATTTCGCCGTCCAAGACACCGGTATTGGCATCTCCCCAGAACATCAAAAACGATTATTTCAATCTTTTAATCAAGCTGATAACTCGATTACTCGCCAATACGGGGGCACAGGCTTGGGTCTCGCTATCAGTAAACAACTCGTCGAAATGATGGGGGGCACCATTGATGTCGATACAGTGCTCGGCCAAGGCAGCACATTTCACTTCACCATCAAAACAAAAGTCGCTAACCAACATGATGCCCCCTCGGCCACCACCCCCACCCCCATCAATGACCAAATGGGCACCCAATACCCCCTCCGCATCCTCGTCGCCGAAGACAACGAAATCAACCAACAACTAGCCCTATTAACCCTCCAAGGATTAGGCTACCAGCCTACTATCGCCAACGATGGCCTCGAAACCTTAGACTTATTACACCAACAAACATATGACATCATCTTGATGGATGTCCACATGCCTAAAATGGATGGCCTCGAAGCCACCCGCCGCATCCGCCAAGACCTCCCCCCCGAAAACCAACCATACATCATCGCCATCACCGCCACCGCCACCCTCGAAAGCAAACAAGAATGTCTGGCCGTCGGCATGAACGACTATATCAGTAAACCATTCCAATTAGAGCAACTGATTGCCGCCCTGCACAAAAAAATAGCCCGACCAACTTAACCCCCTCCCCAAACCCCACCTCTATTCCCCATCAATATCATTACCCCCACATCGACTCTCATGCCTCCTTCAAAAATGTCGTTTTTTAACATGTAATTCCCCAATCGGCTTCCAACCCAACTAGCCCAATGCGTTCACGATACGAGTGCCAAATTTATGTCAACTGTTACCTACCCTCACGCAACCCCAGCCCGGTTCACCGGGCGCCAATTCTAGCACGGCGTGTTCACACCCGTGCGGGACGCGGACGAACACCCGAATCTCTTTATGAAGCGATTAGCCTAAGAAAATAGCTTCAAAATAGCCATTTCTATCCCAATTTGCTAGTTGACATAAATTTTACATCTGTATCGGTTCACGCTCGGGCGCTCCACACCGGAACACCCCTCCTCATTTCACCAACACCAAAAAATCCGCCCAATCCCCAAAATCCGCGTCAAAATCCACCAAACATCCCCCCTACCAACTCTTAACTCAAACGCACGCATACGACCGCACACATACGTCCGCATACATGCGACCATACCCTTTAGCCGACCACCTCCCCCTACCGATAAAAAATGAAATAAGTAGCCATCCCCGTCGTCAAAATAGTCAACAGCCCAATACTCACCTTAACGACCAACGGATACCCTAACACCACCCCTTTACTCACCCACCGCTCTTTGCCCTCCGCCCAAAATTTACCAAAAACTGTCCCTAAAATACACCCTAAAATCGTCCCCAATACCGCAAAACCAATCGTAAACCATTGCATTAAACCCATTTCCGGCACTGCTCCCCCCACGGCCAAATCAAACAAAATCATCCACCCCTGCCACACACCCACCACACCCCCAACCATGCTTCCCGATATAGCCCCAAATAACTCCCACTCTCTCACTGTAAATTCCGTTTTGTTTAATCCATCTTCTTTAAATGCAATGCTCATCATAACCTCTCTATTTTAAGTGACTTAACGTATAACATACTCACACCTTCCTATACGCAATGAACACCCAAAAGTTACTAAGTTAATTTCCAAAAGGTTTTATCACTTTTTCTTACCAATCACCTCTGCTAGGCGATTGTAACTGAGTACACCACAAATCACCCATACAGTTCACTCACCGCCGCCCGCACCGCCGCTACCCCACTACTTCCCGCCAACCGCGCCACAAACGGCAACAACTGCCCCAATACCATCACCCCCTCGGCCGGCGGCCGCCCCACCAACCAACGCAACACCGCACACCAAATCTCATACCGCTCCCCCACCGCTACCCCCTCCAACGCCGCTAACTCTAACCAACACTCATCCATATCAAAACCAACCAACACCCCCCCATTAATCATCTCCCACACCTCTAACCACGCCCCCCCCTTCATCTCCTCCGGTAAACATAACAACACATCCAACAACGCCGTCATCGTCACCCGCCGCGCCACCACTTTCTCCTTCACCACCGGCCACAACCGCTCCGCCCAATACGGCGCCAACCAATTAGTAACCTGCCCCCACAACTGACTATCCTCCACCGTCAATATCTGCTTCCACAACGCTTCCACCGTCTCCGGCGCATAATGCAACCACAAATCAATAACCGGCAACGCCATCTCCACCGTCGCCTCTTCACTCACCTCCGCCAACGCATAAAAACCAGCCAATAACGGACCCATCGCCATCTCCCCCACCAACAACGGTATCAAAGTCGCCTGCTGCTCCACCGGTTGCTGACTAAGTTGCGCCAAAAACTGCGCATAAAAAACCTCTTCCGTGCCGATAATGACATGGCTCAACAACTCTTGCCACACCGCCACCACCTCTTCCTCCCCCACCAACGGCGCATAATGCAAAAACAACTCAATCTGCTGCTGTTTCGATAACCCATAAACTGGCCACAACTCCCCCTCCTCGGCCGATAACGGAAACAACCAACCCCACACCGCCTCATAATCCTCCGCCCGCACACAAGCTAATAACAACCGCCACACATCCTCATCAAACTGCGGCCACTCCACCAAACCCCTCTGCACCAAACCCCGCGGCCCCTCCTCCTCGTCCGCCACCATCATCACCCGCAATAACGGCTCCGCCGGAAACAACAACAACGCCCCTTCCACCCGACTATGCCCCATAAAACGTAACTCATCCGGCCAATATGCACTCGCCGCCGCCAATAAATCGGCCACAAAACTAGGGGCCGTCAAATACTCATCATACAACTGTCTCATCATCCCCGCCGGAATATTCATCACCGGCGCAAAACTATTCAAAAACGCCGTACACGCCTCCACAAAATGCGCCCCCGACAAATGCCAAGCTGGCAAAATATCTGTCAACGATAACGCAAATAAAAACAACACTTCCGGTACATGCTCGGCCATCATCTCTCCAAAATCCTCCACACCCCCAATCGACATCAACGGCATCTCCGCCTCATCCGCTTGCGTCGACACCAACGTAATAATCGTGTAAATATAAAACAACTGCCGAAACGCCTGCATCTGCCACTGCGGTGTTAACTGCGGCAAAATAGCCATCAACGCATGATACCGTTCCGATAAATTCGTCAACTGCGTCACATGGGTATACACCTCGGCCGCCAAATAAGGCGCCAACGCCGCCCATACCCGCAACAAAGCCGCCTCCTCCGTCAACATCGCCGCCGCCATAAACACCCCTTCCGGCCCATACGGCGCATACGCCGCTAACAACCGTGCCCGCAACATCTCATCCGACACTTCCCCCATCTCCACCACAATATCCGCCTCTAAATGGGGCATAATCGTCGCTAACAACCCATCTTGCTCCGCCTCATCAATCAACCCCACAATAGCGGGAAACAACCATACAAATTCCACTGGCCTTAACAGCTCCACCAACGCTCCCAAATAATCACCACTCTCCGGATGCTCTAACGCCACCTTCACCACCCCTTCCCGATCAATCTCATCCGGATGGGCCAACAACGTCTCCAAATCTTTGTCCTCTAGCGTCACCAACGACCACAAATAACATTGCACCACCAACTGCCCCGATGATGGCAGATGCGTACACGCTAACTTCAAAATCGCCTTCTTTTTCTCCGGCAACTGCTGCAACCCATACAAACAAACTGATAACGGCTGACTAGGAGCCAACATCGCCAATAAGACCATCTGCTGCTCCGTTGACAACTGCGGCATAACCGCCCACACACTGTCTGGTTCATACGGGGCCACATAGCTTAAAAAGTGAAGATAGATCGCTTGTTTATCCACGACTGGGGGCTGACTAATGACCGCTTGGTATAATCGCGCTTGGACTTGGGGGGTGAGGTAGGCGAACGGCCGTTTCCCCGCCCCCTCCCCATCGGCCGCCTCAATCCGCCGCAACACCCCCGCCAAATCAGACCCAAACCCCGCCCCCCCTTCCTCATACTGTGACCACGCCTCCCACCACACATGACTCACCAATGGCACAAACTCAGCCACATCAGCCCCACTCCCCGCTAAATGAGCCCGATAATACCGCAACAGATACGGTGATACGTAAGCCGGCTCCCGCTTCCCCACCTGCAACTCCTCCAAAACGGCCCGTCCATACGCCAAAAACCGCGCCTCCCACGCCGCCCGCTCCCGCCACGCCAACCCTTCCCGAAAATGTCGCTTCAACATCGACTGCGACCACCCATAACCCGCCCCCAAACGCCCCGCTTCCACCACCAACGGCGCCAATACCCCCGCCACCCGCTTCACCTCCCGACTCGAGACCCACCGATCCGGTGCCAACGCCAACATATCTTCACAACTCAACGGCCCCAATCCGATAGCACACAACGCCAAAAAACTATCTACCTGCCGCCAAAATTCAAACCCATGATTCTGCCACCGCTCCTCCTTATCCGCCCACCACCACTCATGAAACCCATCATAACCCGCCCCAAACCGATTCACCACCCCCGCCGATATCAGCTCGCCCGCCCCCGCTTTCTGCCGCAATACCCACGCATACAACTCAACCAATAACGGCGTTCCCCCACTAAGCCGATACAACTCAGCCTGCACATCCTCATTCAAAGCCGCTTCCGCCGTTGTCCCCGCCAACAATCCGGCCAACATCTCCCCCGTCTCCCCCGCCGTTAACGCCCCTAAACCCACAAACGTCGTCTCCTCCGCCTCCCACCCCAACCCTTCGGCCACCCGCCGCCCCTCTTCCCCCTCACCCCGCACCGCCACCACACACTTAACCCCCGCCGGCCACGCCGCCCCCAACCACCCCGCCTCTAACTCCCCAATCAACTCATCCACCCCATCAATAATTAATAACAACTGCCGCTTATCAGGCAACGGCATCTGCCAACAACGCTCCACCACCTGCCGCCCCCCCACATACTCAAACTTATCCACCGATAACCGATCCGCATCATAAACCGCCATCAGCTCCGTCGCCAACTTTGTCCACAACCCATGCACCTGATCCGTCCCCCACGCCGCCCCAACCGACACAAAAACCACCGCCACCTCATCCCCCATCCCCTGCAACTGCGCCACCCACGCCCCCAACAACGCCGACTTCCCCATCCCCGCCTCGGCCGTCAACAACAACCTCTGCCCCTCCCCCTGACGCCACCCCTCCAACGCCGCCAACCCCTCCTCACGACCAACAAAAACATCCCGCGCCGCTACATCATTCGCCATCTCTACATTATTCATGAGCCATCAACCTACTACCTATTATACGTTCAAATTATATCCCCTCCGATTGTATCATAAACCCCCCATTACCACATTTAATTTTCCCACACCTTCAGGGCAATCGCATACTCCCCTTATTCCATTCAATCTCTCACTAGAAACATCCTTTTCGAGCGCAGTTCAATCCGCCCCACCCTCAACAAGCCCCACCCCTAAATCAAGGATTGAACGAAGCCGAGAAATCTACCCTAAAAACACCCTAACCAACTCTCACACCGGCTTGATTAATTATCGAACTCAGATTACAGAAGAGAGAAGCTCCCTCTTTTTGAAAGATTATACGGATCTCTCCACTACGTTTGCCCTCCTTTTTCGTGGAATGCATTAGCTATCGAAAGAGCGGGCAAACTTCGCTCGAGACGGGTTGGGGGAATGCTCAATTAATTTCAAACACCCCTCACCTCACCAACACAAAAAAAATCCGTCCAATCCCCTAAATCCGCGTCAAATCCACCAACCCTCCTCAAACCAACACCCACCTCCCTTCACCAACACCAAAAAATCCCCAAAATCCCCTAAATCCGCGTCAAATCCACCAAACCTCCCCAAACCAACATCCACCTCCCTTCACCAACATCAAAATCACCCCCAATCCCCAACCACCACAAATCAATTTAACGGCTTAACACTCTCATTAATCTCCCGCACCACGGCCACCAAAGCCCCCGCCTCCTCCCCAGCAAACACCCCCGACAACCCTTCATAATGAAAATCAGTAAACGGCCGTTCATACAACAACCCAATATCCATAACCCCATTCTGCATCAAATGATCAATAATAAAATTGACAAAACTAATCTGATCCGCCGTATAACGACTACTATCCAAAAACTCACCAAACCTTTCCTTGGCCGCCTGCCGATCCAAACCCACCAAACTACGAATAAAAGCCGGCAACTGCACCTGTTCCGGATAAGCCCGCGCAAACTCTTCACGACTACCCGTCTCCTCCGCCTCGAAAAAGAACGCTTCCAACATTTTTAAATCAGCCCCATTAAGCCGTTTGCCATGCTTAATCTTATTAATAACCGTATGATTTTGACGGTCACGAACAAACTGCTCCACTTTTTTACGATATTGAACCAGATTAACACCATCAGCCGTATACACAATATCCGGCGCGTCACTCATTTCCCCCAGTTGATCATGGAAATCAGTATAAAATATTTTTTGTTCCCGACGATCAATAAATTGGGTCAGCTCCCGAAGCCGTTCCCGCAACTGTTCGAGAGTCAAGAGCGTGGTCGCCTGCCAATAATCATCCGTTTGCACCGCTTGCAGAAGCTCAACTTCCCGTTTGACCATCGGAATAGCCGTTTTACCAGTTAGCTGGTCGGCAATGGTGATGACCCGGTCACGAAGACGACTAAATTGGGGCGCTTGGTTGATATGCGCCAGTTGGAGTTGGAGAATGAGCAAATCGAACCGTTTCGCCGTTTCCTCATCTTCCGGCATCTGCGTGGGCAAGCCAGAAACATGTTGACTGAGATCAGCAAGATCAGATTTCGACAGATTTTGCCACCGATCAATATCTTGGTACGGATCAACATATTGACGATGGGGGCGGACGATGAAATTATTGACATTGATACTACTGACGATTTTGTGCAACTGCGCGATCTGCCCTTGGTGCCAAGGAACCAGTTCCGGCTGGCTCCCTTGTTGCTTTTGACTGTATTCGATCAGCTCTAACCGATGCTTGAAGATGCGTTGGCTTAATGGTTCAACCAGTTTGGTTTTAATTCCCTCTGGATTTTGATTAAAAAACTCAAAATTTTGGCAATAATCAAAGACAAAAAAGAATTCTTTATCTTGATCCGGACCAAACAGATCGGGACGCAGGCGCGTCCCCCGACCAATCATCTGGAAAAATTTCGTTTTGGAGCGGATCACCTTAAAAAAGACAAGATTGACAATCTCAGGCACATCAATGCCCGTATCCAGCATATCGACAGAGATGGCGATATGGGGGGCGCTATCCGCTTGGCTAAAATCATCGATCAGACTTTGAGGATAGGATTGATAATTATCGATGATGCGGGCAAATTCGCCACCACCACGGGGGTAGTTAGCCATAAAGCGTTGATAGATAAAATCCGCATGTTTATGATTTTTGGCGAAGATAATCGTTTTGCCCAGCCGATCACCCCCCTTCACTTTGAGGCCATGCTCCATTAAATGTTGCAGCACTTGATCAACCGTATTTTGGTTAAACAGCCAACTATTGATCGCCTGCGCGTCGATAGCCTCCGGCGCTTCACCTTCCGCCCATTCGAGAAGATCCCACTCCGCTTTTTCGGCATCGGAGAGCTCATCGTAACGAATCCCTTCGCGGACGAAACGGACAGGGACCGATTTCGGGTTGGGCGGGACGAGGTAGCCGTCAGCCACCGCTTCTTCAAGGTCGTAGGCGTAGGTCGGGACCCCATCTTCCAGCGCGAAGAGACGGTAAGTGTTGCGGTCAACTTCATCTTTGGGGGTGGCTGTTAGGCCGAGGAGGAGGCTATCGAAATAGTCGAAGATAGCCCCGAACTTGTGGTAGACGGAGCGGTGCGCTTCGTCAATAATGATAAGATCGAAATGGCCGACGCTAAACAATTTTTGGCCGTTTTCATCCGTTTTGTCGATCAAATTAATCATCGTTTGGTAAGTCGACACAATAACCCGCTCTTTGTGCCGATCATACTTGTTATCCGCGCTGAGCAGATTGAGCGGATTGACATCGGGCAGATGCCTTTTGAACGCATTGGCCGCTTGGTTGACGAGGGCGGAGCGATCCGCCAAGAACAGAACCCGTTTGATCCAGTTCGCCCGCATCAAAATATCAACGAGGGCGATGGTCGTCCGCGTTTTGCCCGTCCCCGTGGCCATGACCGCCAGAGCACGACGATACCGTTCTTGGAAGCGGGTCGTGATATGGGTGATCGCCGCTTTCTGATAATGACGGTCGACGATGGCCGTATTGATCGGCATCTCGGTGACCGGTTGGGCGATACTGCGTTGGCGAATAAGGTATTGCAGCTCCTCTTTGGTATAAAAGCCTTGGACCAGGCGCGGCGGGTATTGGCGGGCATCATCCCACAGCCAACTCATATACCCGTTGGTATAGAAGATGATCGGCCGCTGACCATGCATCTGTTCAAGCGCATCAGCGTACAGTTTAGCTTGTTGCTGCCCATTCTGCGGATCTTTGGTCGCCCGTTTCGCTTCGATGACCGCCAGCGGGAGCCCATTATCATCCCACAGCACATAATCCGCCTTGCCGAAACCACTTTTGTTAGGCATCGGGGCCACTTTATATTCGGCGACATTGGTCGCCGTTGGGTCCCAGCCCACTTCGCGCAGGAGGAGGTCGATCAACAGCGCCCGCGTTTCCGCTTCGGAATAATCATGGTTATCCGGAATCGCCTGGTTGGCCGCTTTCGTTTCGGCGATTTTGGCTTGGAGTTCCGCTTGGAGTTCGGCGATGAGCGCCTCTTTTTCCGCCAGCGTCGCTTCTTTTTCGGCCAGAGTTGCCTCTTGCAGGGCCAACGCCTCCTCTTGCTGGCGACGAATCTCATCCTGCTCTTTCAGCTTAGCTTCTAACTTTTGCAGTTGGCCCGGCGTTTTCGGTTTCGTTTTCTTTTTGGGGATTGTCAGTTTGCTTTCGTCGAAGGTCGTCGGAATCGCTCTGGGGTCCCCCTTGGTGTAAGTCCGGCCGAGCCAGTAGAGAAAATGATAAAGCTCTTTGATCGCACTGAGCGCCGTATTTTTACTGACGCGACTGTGACTGTGGACGGCCGTGTTCCCAATTTGACGAATAGCATGGGCTTTGTTTTGGATATGGCCAGGGACATTATCACGAAAACTATAATGGGTCATCAGGGCGGCCAGATTATCATCATACGCCACCTGAAAGGCAGGGTCATGCTCATAAAGCCAATGAACCGCCAGTTCCAGCGTACGCCGCGCATAAAAGCAGGCACTACGCGGGTCGATACGGACAAACAGCTCCGCTAATTTAGCATCTTGATGAATGCCGGGCCATTCAGCTTGCAGGAAGGCGAAATTACTCATGACAATTCTCGCTGGTTAAGGGTTATAAGTCACCACGGAAGGCACGTTGTTGCAGAGAGTGGAAGAGGTTGTCCATTTTAATCAGACTTGTTCCATGTATTGCTTTTGTTTGCGTTAAACTATCATAAATGGATTGAAATATTTGAGCTTGACTAGGAATTATGCTTGGTATGTTTAACTGTTTTAATTCTTTGCTACTAATGTTTATAAACGTACTACCAACTCCTTGTCTTTGAAATAATTCATAATAACGATCTAAAACCATAAAAATGAATTTACTAAACTCAAGGTATGAATCTTTTAGGCGAATTGCTGCAACACCTCGACCTATACAATATTTTTTGTCAGAAAGATTTAACTTTCCTGCTGTAGCACCTCTTACACAAATTAAAATGTCGCCAGTTTGTGAAAATTTTGTAGGTTTATCAGTCCATTGTTGTTCAACTGGATGTACAGAACCAAATTCTGTTGGGCCATTCAGTAAAGGAAAACCTTTGCCTTCTTTATTATAAGAACTACTTGGCGGCGATTGTCCCATGATAATGTCTGCTATATCATTTAATTGTATAAAAGAGTCCTGATTACGAGGATTTAAGGGGTCACCAAACATATCTATAAAGGTACTCTGGAGGAGGGTATCTAGCTTGTCAAGGGTGGCTTGACGTTGGCGGCGGAGCTGGTCCGCTTTGTCCAGGATAGCCGCAATACGTTTTTGCTCAGCCAACGGCGGGAGAGGGATTTCAAATTCTGCAATTTGTGAAAAGTTCAGTGCTTGCCGGGTCCCACCATGCTGTATTTCATCAATTTGTTTTTGAAATTGTGGTGTACTTAAATAGTAAGACAAAAATCGAGTATATAATCTATCTTTTTTAGGTCGAATGATGCAAACATGTTGATTTACATTAGCAAAAACATCATTAATTTCAAAGGGAGCCACACGGCCGATTGAGGCTCCTGTAATGTTTAAAAGAACATCACCAAAATATACATAAGACCGTTTCATTTTAGAATATATTGACTTAGAAATATAAGCCACATCATCTAAACTTAAAGAATTCATGTGGACATTTTGGCTACGAATTAACATAGCATATCCAGAGTCTGTATAGTTTTTAGATCCCCCTCTCGGTGTGGCCCCACTTGATATTAAGTCTGTTAAATTTCCAAGTTGCACTAGAGGCCAATTTTTCATCCCAACATCCCCTTCAACTCGGCCATCCCCTCTTGAATCTCCACTTCCAACGCCTCTAACTCGGCCAAAATAGTTAAGGGCGAATCATATTCAATCTCTTCATACACAATCTCTTTGTACCGGTTAATGCTTAAATCGTAACTGTTCTTGGCAATCTCTTTCTTAGGGACAAGAAAAGATTGGTCGGTGCGTTGCCGCGCCGCTTCAGCCGCGCGGTTTTGCCACCGGGTCAAAATATCGGGGATATTGTTGTTGTCGTGCCCCTCTTCAAGCGGCGCCCGCTTGTCGTCAAGGCTATACCCATCCGCTTCCATATCATAAAACCAAACATCCTCAGTGCCGCCGGAATCGGTGCGCGTGAACAGGATAATCGCCGTAGACACGCCCGCATACGGTTTAAACACCCCAGAAGGCATCGAGATAATCCCATCCAATTTTTGCTCTTCAACCAACATTTTACGTAACGTTTTATGCGCTCGGCTGGAACCAAACAGCACCCCATCAGGCACGATAACCGCCGCACGGCCACCCAACTTCAACAACCGCAAAAACAGCGCCACAAACAACAACTCCGTCTTCTTCGTCTTAACAACTTGGAGCAAATCTTTGGCCGTGGCATCATAATCAAGCGAGCCAGCAAAAGGGGGATTGGCCAAGATCAAGCTATAAATCGCATCCTGTTCACTATGATCTTCCGCCAAACTATCCCGATTAACAATATTCGGTTTATCAATGCCGTGCAAAAGCATATTCATCGTCGCGACACGAAGCATCGTCGAATCAAAATCGAACCCATGAAACATCCCCTCATTATAATGTTGGCGCAGTTCGTTATCGCGGAAAATTTCAGGGTGGTTGTCACGCAAATATTCATCGGCGGCGACGAGGAAACCGGCCGTGCCACAAGCTGGGTCACAAATAATATCCTGCGGCGTCGGCGCGGTCATGGCGACCATCATCTTAATGATATGGCGCGGGGTACGGAATTGGCCGTTTTGGCCGGCCGAGGCCAACTTACTGAGCATATATTCGTACAGATCCCCTTTCGTGTCACGGTCATCCATAGGGATATCATTGATCATATCGACCACTTTGGTCAGCAAGCCCGCTTTTTCCGGCGGGAGGGTAAAACGCGCATCCTTCATATGAGCGGCAAAAGCACTATTACTATCACCAAGCGATTTCATAAACGGGAAAACTTCATCAGCAATAACCTCATAAAGTTTACCCGTGTCACCCAAATGGATAAATTGGGACCAACGCAACTGCTGTTCGTCAGCAGCAAAAATCGGGTTTTCCACAGGACGACCTAAAATATTCGCTTTTTTCTCGCGGGCGGTATGAAGTTCATCAAGCCGCTTGATAAAGAGCAGGTAAGTGAACTGTTCGATCACTTCCATCGGGTTGGAGATGCCCCCCGTCCAAAAAGTGTTCCAAACTTCATCAACTTGAGAGCGGATTTTGCCAGTAAGCATACGGTATTCCTTATTCTTATTTGTTGAGCGATTTCTACTATACAGCGACTATTATAATTTATTATATTTGACATAACGAGAAAAGCAAACAAATGCACAAACACACACCAAACCTCCCCCAAACCAGCACCCCCCTCCCTTCACCAACACAAAAAAAATCCCCCCAATCCCCAAAATCCGCGTCA
>DATHYN010000130.1:0-4355 GCA_035459145.1 Anaerolineae bacterium
ATTGACCTGCGCTCGAACTGGCGTTTGGGGGGGAAGTGTAAATTGTCGAATTCAGGCCTTGTTTTAAAGGGTAGGTTTTGTGGGGGTGAGACGGATTGAACTGGGCTTGAAGTGACGTTTGGAGGGGGAGTGTGAATTAAAGTGGAACTTAGGTTAAACTATGTTTGAAATGGTGGTTGGGGGAGGGGAGAGAATTTTTGTTGTGTGAAACGGATTGAACTGTGTTTGAACTGGCAGTTAGAGGAGTGGTTGAGATGGATTTTTATGATCGGTTGTCCCCTTTTTATCATTTGATTTATCAGGATTGGGAGGGGTCGATAGAGCGGCAGGCGGCGCAGTTGTGGGGGGTGATGGAGCGGGAGTGGGGGGGGGATGTTAAGCGGGTGTTGGATGTGGCGTGTGGGATTGGAACGCAGAGTTTGGGTTTAGCGGGGTTGGGTTTGGTGGTGAAGGGGGCGGATGTGTCGGCGGGGGCGGTGGCGCGGGCGAAGCGGGAGGCGGCCGTGCGGGGGTTGGCGATTGCGTTTGAGGTGGGAGATATGCGGACGGCGTATGAGCAACATGGGGGTGGGTTTGATGTGGTGTTGGCGGCAGATAATGCGATTCCCCACTTGTTAAGTGATGCGGAGATTTTGGGGGCATTGGGGCAGATGTATCGCTGTTTGCGGCCGGGTGGAGGGTGTGTAATCACGATGCGGGATTATGATGGTGCCGAGCGGGGGCGGGGGTTGGTGAAGCCGTATGGGACGCGTGAGGTGGATGGGGTGCGGTATTTGGTGTGGCAGGTGTGGGATTTTGAGGGGGATATTTATACGGTGTCTATGTATTTTGTGCGGGATGAGGGGGAGGAGGGGGATGTGACGACGGAGGTAATGCGGACGAAGTATTATGCTTTATCCCCTAATCGGTTGGTATCGTTGATGGTTGAAGCGGGTTTTGGGGAGGTTAAGCGATTGGATGATGTGTATTTTCAGCCGGTTGTGGTGGGGACACGGGTTGGGGACGGCTCTCTTGCCAGCTGAGGTAGGCGATGTAGCTGAGGCCGAGGAAGCTGGTGGTGGGTAAGAAGAGGGAGTGGTAATGGCCGCGCCACAGAACGACGAAGAGGTCGATGAGGGCGTAGAGGGCGAGACTGATTTCAATGAGGGTGATGTAATCGGAGGAGAGGCGGTAGCGGGTGAGTTTGGTTTGGTGGCCTTGTTTGGGGGTGCGGACGAAGGGGTGGTGGCGGTGGGGGATGAGGGCTTGGAGGATGGCGCGGGTGTTGCTGGGGGCGATGCCGATGGCGACGATAATGAGGGTGGGGAAGTGGCGGAGGCGAGCGAGCCAATCGGAGTAGATTAGTTTTTGGGACATTAGGAAGAGGAGGGGTTGGCCGAGGCTGGCGAGGCCGAAGAAGAGGGGGGCTTCGGGTGGAGGGTAGTTGGCATAGACGAGGGGGAGGTGGAGGAGGAGCAGGATGAGGACGAGTGGTTGGGCGAGGTAGGCGGACATGGCGACGAAGCCGTAGAAGCGGGAGGGGAAGGGGTGGTTGGGGGTGGTGAGGATGGTGCGGCCAAATTTAAGGAGGCATTGGAAAGAGCCTTTGGCCCAGCGGGCTTGTTGGCTTTTGTAGGCGAGGGCGCTGGTGGGGAGTTCGGCGGGGGCGGTGACATCGTTGAGGAATTGGACTTGCCAGCCGTTGAGGACGGCGCGGGTGCTGAGGCAGAGGTCTTCGCAGACGGTATCATCTTCCCAGCCGCCGCTATCATCGATGCATTGGCGGCGCCAGACGCCGGCGGTGCCGTTGAATTTGGGGAAGAGGTTGGCGCGGTGGCGGACGTTTTGTTCCATGGCGAAATGTTTGTCCATGGCGATGGCTTGGGCGGCGGTGAGGAGGGAGTGGTCGGGGTTGAGGTGGGCCCAACGGGTTTGGATGAGGCCGAGGTCCGGCCGTTGTTGAAAGTAGGGGATGGTGCGACGGAGGAAATCGGGCTGGGGTTGGAAGTCGGCATCGAAGATGGCGACGAATTCACCGGTGGCGTCTTCGAGGGCATCGGCGAGGGCGCCGGCTTTGTAGCCGTGGCGGTGGGAACGGCGGTAATGGTCGATATTGATGCCGTGGCGTTGGTAGTAGGTGACTAAGTTGGCGGCGAGGTCAGCGGTATCATCGGTGGAGTCATCGATGAGTTGGATTTGGAGGCGGTGGGAGGGGTAGTCGATGGCGGTCACGCTTTTGAGGAGTTGGGGGAGGACGAATTTTTCGTTGTAGATGGGGAGTTGAATGGTGACGAGTGGCCATTGGTCGGCGGTCATGGGGGGGCAGGGGTAGGTTTCATGCCGATGGTAGAGGTAGAGGAGGAAAGTGAGCAGGCCGAGTAAGCCGTAAGAGGCTAAAATGATTAGTGTTAGGGTATAAAGGAAGGCAATTAGATTAATCATGCAGTTGTATCGTTTGTGGTTGGTGGCAGAACACGTTTTAGCCGTTTATTAAAGGTAGAGCGTGGTAGCAAAATGCGCCGTTGACAGCCTTGACAGATGAGACCGATATCGACACCAACCCGCACGACGCGCCAGTTGAAACTGCCGCAGGGATGTTTTTTCCGTAATTGAACGAGATCGTTCAGTTGAATATTCGTAGACATAAGCGTTAATTATAACGGTTTGTGCGGTGATCGGGTAGATGATTATGGTACGGTTGGGCAACGGTTGGGTGATGGCCGGATGTTTTGGTATGAGAATGGGGGAAACTGGTTTATAATTGCGAGTATGGATATGATAGCGAAATTATGGCATCGGTTTTTGGATTTATATGTGACATTTGCTTATTTTAGGCAGGTGACGGTGGTGAATGAGGAGCGGTTGCCGGCCGAGGGGTCGGTGATTTATTTAGGTTTGCATCGGAACGGGGCGTTGGATGGGGCGCCGTATCGGGCTAAGTTGCCGGGGGCGAAGATTTTGATTGCGGCGCAGTTGCGGAAATCGTTGGTGGGGCGGTTATTTTTTTCGGGGATTGAGGTGGTGCGGGCGAAGGATGGGGGGGATCGGAGTGGGAATGAGGCGGCGTTGGCGGAGTGTGTGGCTGTGTTGAAGGGAGGGGGGAAGTTGTTGTTGTTTCCGGAGGGGACGAGCACATTGGGGCCGCGTCATTTGCCGTTTAAGAGTGGGGCGATGCGGATTTTGTTGGCGGCGTTGGCGGAGCGGCCGGATGTGAAGGTGGTGCCGGTGGGGATACGGTATGAGGGGGCGACGCGGTGGCAGAGGAATGTGGAGTTGGTGGTGGGGGAGTGGATGGAGACGGGGTTGCCGGCGGAGGGGACGGAGGAGGAGAAGGTTGATATTTTGATGGAGCGGATGGAGGCGAGTTTGTTGGCGGTGGGGATTAATGTGGTTGATGATGAATATCAAGCGATGATTGAGACGATCGCTTATGTGGCGACGTTGGGGACGGAGCGGGGTTATTTTGAATCGTTGAAAGCGTTGGAGAAGGAGGTGCCGGCCCCTATTTTGGCGGCTTGGCAGGATTTGCAAGCGGAGCGGGAGGGGCGGCGGTTGTTGTTTCATCAGGGGGCGCCGTTGTTTCCGATGGGGCCGAGGGTTTTGTATTTGGGTTTGTGGTTGTTGTTGACACCGATTATATTGGTGGCGGGTTTGTTGAATGTGTTGCCGTTATTGGCGGGGTATTGGTTGGCGGAGAAGATGCCGGATGACCGGAATGTGGTTTCGTTGTGGCGAGCGATGGGGGGGTGTGGGTTGTTTTTGGTGCAGGCACCGGCGGTTTTGTTAGGGACGGCGTTGATGGGGGTGTGGTGGTGGGGGATTGTTTATGTGGTGATTAGTTTGGTAGGGATGAAGCTTTATTATCGGTGGTGGAAGTTGACGGTGGCGGTGCATAATGGGTTTCGTTATCCGGGGTTGCGGGAGAAGGGGTTGGCGTTTCGGGAGGTGGTGTTGGCTAATTTGAAAAAAAAAGATTAGGTGTCAAGATTGGGCTTTTGAAAGTTTGGCGGGTTTATGTGCGTAGGTTGGAGGTGAGGTTTTGGTGGGGTGGGGTTTGGAGGTTTTGACACGGATTTTGGGGATTTGACGGATTTTTTTGGTTTGTAGTTGGAGGTGAGGTTTTGGTGGGGGTGAGGTTTGGAGGTTTTGACACGGATTTTGGGGATTTGACGGATTTTTTTGGTTTGTAGTTGGAGGTGAGGTTTTGGTGGGGTGGAGGTTTGGAGGTTTTGACGCGGATTTTGGGGATTTTGGGGATTTTTTGGTTTGTGGTTGGAGGTGAGGTTTTGGTGGGGGTGGGGTTTGGAGATTTTGACACGGATTTTGGGGATTTGACGGATTTTTTTGGTTTGTGGTTGGAGGTGAGGTTTTGGTGG
>DATHYN010000131.1:0-7707 GCA_035459145.1 Anaerolineae bacterium
AGAAGGAGAAGTCCTAGAACTTTTCCAAGAACTAATCGGCCCCGATGTCGAGCCCTACCCTACTAAATAAGAAAACACCCTAACCCCCTTCGAGAATACTGTCGTTTTTTAACATTTCACCGCTAAATCAGCTCCCAAGCCGCCGTCGAGGAGGCGGCCCAACTAGCCCGATGCGTTCACGCTCGGGCGATCCACACCGGAACAAGCCTCCTCTTTTCACCAACCCTGCTCCAAAAACGACAGTCTCTTCGAGGGGGGCCACCTATAACCCAATGCGTATACCCTCGGCCGAGGGCATCCCCCCCTACCAACATCAGCCAAATTTAACCACTACCTACCCCACCATATTCAACCCAATATCCATTTAACCGCGCCGCCACCCCCTCGGCCTCCATCCCCACCACTTCCGCCATCAACCCATTCGTATACCCAATATCCTCTTTCATCCGCTTCTGCGCAAATAAACTCGACTCCGATGCCGCTTCACTCAACTGATAATCAAATGCCACCACCGATACTTTGCTATCTGGCAAAGAAACAACCTTAAACCCATCCGCCACCTGACGCCACCGATAACTACTCGCCGGAAAAATCCCCCGCCGTACCATAAACCCTTTATCTCCCACTACCAAATAATGCCACTTCGACCAGCGATCCAATATCGCCAACAACAAAAACACCACCGATACCGCCATCACCAAACCACCCCACCAAACTACCCCCCGTCGCAACAACGTATACCCACTCCAAAAGAAAAACATAGCAAAAATAATACCACTCATCCCGCCCACCAATAACGGTTTCAACTGCCACCGTTCTTGCTCAATACCAATTACATCCATCAATAACACCTCCATAACCTCAAATAATTAACATCTACAAAAATCGATTATACCTCATTCGCCTTTAACACCAATTTCGCTTAAACTTATAACCAGAATCGGGCTAAGCCCTACTCATTAACAATCAATACCCCCTATCAAAAACTGTCATAAGTTATTATGAAAAAAGATTTGTGATTTATACTTAACCAAAAAGTCACAAATCTTTTGTAATTATTACTTACCTGCGCAGGCAGGTATCCACTTCTAATCCCCCTTTTAATTCGGCCTAGTTCTCAACAAATCACAGGCTCATCGAACAGTATCCCATCATAACTTATCACCAACCAAAGGAGTCCCTCATGTTCCCTCAATCAACTGATATCGTCATCATCGGCGGCGGCGTTATGGGCGCCAGTACCGCCTACCACCTCGCCGCCCGCGGCCACACCAATATCGTCCTCCTCGAAAAAGAATCGTTCTTCGGCCAAGGGGCCACCGGCCGCTGCGCCGGCGGCGTCCGCTACCAGTTCGCCACCGATATCAACATCCAACTCTCTCTCGCCAGCCTTCCCATGCTCGAACGCTTCCCCCAAGAACTAGACCAAGAGGTCAACTATCATCCCTGTGGCTACCTCTTTATGCTCACCAATGAAGCCGATCTACCCAACTTCCAAGCCAATATGGCCCGTCAAAACAAATGGGGCGTCCCCACTCAATGGCTCACGGGGGATGAAATCCGCCAACGTCTCCCCTTTATGCACCTCCCCGATGTGCTCGCCGGTACCTTTAACCAAAAAGATGGCCTCGTTGACCCCAATAGTGTCGTCATGGGCTATATCAATGCCGCCCGCCGTTTGGGCGCCACTGTCCTCACCGATGCTCCTGTCACCGCTATTGAGTTGACGACAGGGCGGGTAACGGCCGTTCACACCCCCCACGGCCGCCTCGCCACCCCCCTCATCATCAACGCCGCTGGCCCCTGGGCCCCACAACTCGGCCACATGGTCAACCTCAACATCCCCATCCAGCCCATCCGCCGCCAAATTCTCACCACCACCCCCCTCCCCACCATCCCCGCCGACCTACCCTTCATCATCGACTTCAGTCAATCCCTCTACTTCCACCGTGAAGGCAACGGCCTCCTCATCGGCATGTCCAACCCAAACCAACCTCCCGGCTATGACCAAACCGTTGACGAAGAATGGGAACTCATCAACCTCGATGCCGCCATCGAACGGCTCCCCCTCCTCGAAACGGCCGGCCTCGCCGCCCACTGGGCCGGCCTCTACGAAGTCACCCCCGATGCCCATCCCATCTTTGGCCCCACTCCCATCCCCGGCTTCTATCTTGTTGGTGGCTTCTCCGGCCACGGCTTCATGCACGGCCCCATCGCCGGCCTCCTCATGAGCGAAATCATCCTCGATGGTGCCGCCCACACCATCGATGTCGCCCACCTCGACTACAACCGCTTCGCCGAAAACCGTCTCATCCAAGAATATAATGTCGTCTAAACCGATCCCACCAACGTCACACCATAAATAGCCAACGTCAACAACGCATCAATCCCCATCCACGTAAAATAAAAGACCGTTGGCGACATATACCGCCGCCGCCCTATCAACCACGTCACCACCAATGAGATCAACACGAAGGAAACTGGTACCCCCACGCGCAATATCTCAACCCAATCAACCGGAATATCTATCCATGCCGAGAACGGCACATAACTCTTCATCGACTCGATAAACGTGAACTTTGATACCTGCGCCAATATCACCGCCATCACCACTAAAATCTGCGACAGCCGCTCATCAAGCTCAGTTAAATAACCACGCCACTGCGCCGCATATAAAAACGCCAACCCTGGCCCCAACCAAACCACACCTAGCCAGAAAAACAGCAAGCCCACCACCATATCGACCCCCCCATTCAATATCAATGGCAACACATCATCAGCCGTTAACTGATCAATATTTTGGCGCAATGTCGGCTCTGTTGTCGCATAAAATATACGCCGTCCACTTCCCCCCTCTTGCCACACAAGATGAATATCCCCTTCCCCATCCACACTAATCGCTGGATTTTGTGAGACCGATGCCGTCCTAGCCGCCATCCCATACCCTTCAAAAACCCCTTCACGAAACAGGCCAACCGCTAACTGGTTACGCGCTCCCATACCCATCGCCTGCTCCATACTCACCGCAATTAATACTTC
Organism: Anaerolineae bacterium; assembly: GCA_035459145.1. Lineage (GTDB taxonomy): Bacteria > Chloroflexota > Anaerolineae > Promineifilales > Promineifilaceae > DATHYN01. Next base: position 3,040 of record DATHYN010000131.1, read on the forward strand.
ATCACCAAAAATTGGGGCCACTGACCCTTGAAACACATAACTACTACTACCACGGACATCTTGTGGCGTCACCAATTCGCTTAAATTATAATCCCCTTCATGCGCTTCATACGGGAGTTTCTCCGCTGGCGACAAAAACATTCGCTCAGGCACCGTCATACTCATATCCGTCAAATTAATCATGATATAATCAGTATGCCCCACCCCAGATTCCAATCCTGATGTGCTAAAAATTCCCCAAAATAGATACGCCCACCCATCCGCAACCCGCACATCTGGCCCCACCAATATATCACCCTGTGACAATGCTAAATTTCGCACCGCTACCGGCTCCGCTATCGTCCAATCAGCCTCCACCTCTCCAAATTGTAACCAATTATTAGCCATCCAAACCAAATACAGTTGCTCATCATCCCCCTCTACCACCCCTGGATCACTCCCCTCACTTAACTGATAACCACCACCCCACACCCCTTCACGATCTACATACCCCCCATAAATAGAATCATCAGCCAAATTCTCCCATACCAACCACAAACCACCCTCACCATCGGCCGCAATATCATACTGCCCCACCTCCATCTCCTCATCTGTCAACGGCTGACTTTCAACCAACCCCACCTCGGCCTCTAACACCCCATGCCATAACGTCCATCCCCGTGCACCCACCAATCTTTGCGCCCATACTAAATCAATTTCCTGATCAGCCCCACTCATCAACTGTGGTTGCCGCGCCATTCCCGCTGGCAAACTCAAATCATACTGCGCTTCAATCTCCCCACTTCCCCCCAATAGCACATACCGTAACCCATCCTCTCCATTTATATCCGTGGGCCAAACGATATTAACGGCCGTTCCCCCCTCATCCGTCGCCACTGTCGCCGCCCCACGCGCAAACTGACCAATCGGCAAACCCCGACTCCAATCAGCATTAGGTTTCATCCCTTTCTCTTCGACCGTACACCCCACCACTAAAATCCCTCCCACCACCAACATCCAAACCCATTGCTTAAATCGCCGTATCATCATATATCCCTCCAACAAAAAGCCGCCGTCAATAAAATTAACGGCGGCTCCATTTAATTTGTCTCAACAGCTTTATCAGCTGTTAATTGAACTAATTTTTACTGTTTCATACGTGGGTCAAATGCATCCCGGACACCATCACCCATGAAGTTGAACGCCAATGTCGTCAACGACAAGAAGATAGCTGGTAACAAAATCTGGTTCGGATAAGACCGTACCGATTGCACCGCCTCGGAAATCATAATACCCCAGCTTGGTGTTGGTGGATCAACCCCTAAACCAATGAAGCTTAAGAACGCTTCTAAGCTGATATAACCAGGCACAGCCAACGTCTCCGCCACAATCAGCGGCCCCAAAATGTTAGGCAACAAATGACGGAACATAATCCGTGAATCAGATGCACCCAACGCCCGTGCCGCTTCCACAAACTCTTTCTTCTTATACGATAACACCTGACCACGCGCAATCCGAGCCATCCCAATCCATCCTACCAAACCGATAGCGATGAACATAAAGAAAAGACCACCCATTGTCGCATTGACCTGTGTCATCAAGCCCCAGAATCCTTCCCCACCCCCTTGCCTCGCCTGCGCTTTAAAGAACGCTTGCAACAAGATAACCACGATAAGGAACGGGAATCCATAAATAAAGTCGATAATACGCATCATTACGCTATCAACCACGCCCCCAAAGTAACCTGAAATGCAACCATAAACGGTCCCAATAATCAAGCTAACCGTGGAAGCCACAATCGCCACCGATAAAGAAATACGCGCCCCATGGACAGCTCGTGCCCACAAATCACGGCCAAGATCATCTGCACCCCACGTATATTTATCACTAATCTGAGCGTAATTCTCAATATTATCCGGCATAATAAAGGACAATGGTCCCGTCACCAATAACTCTGGTAACGCATTGTTATCCGTCAATGTTTGTTGTATCGGATCTTGCACAATATCAACAAACGCAACTAAGAAAGCAAACGACGTCATAATAATGATGAAGATGGTACTCACCACCGCCATTTTATTGCGGAAAAAGCGATCAAACGATTCACGTAATAAGCTTTTTTCTTCCGTTTGCAATATAGCGGTATCTGAATTGCCATCTGGTTTTAGTTCTGCAACAGCCATAATTTCCTCTCTTTAATCAAACCGAATCCGCGGATCCAAGAACCCGTAAGAAATATCAACAAGCAGGTTAGCCGTAACTAACAAAATAGCATAAAGTAATGTCACTGCCATCAATACAGAGTAATCACGATTCGAAATACTCGCAATGAAATGCTCGCCTAAACCGTTAATACCAAAAATGCGTTCCGTTACAAACGAACCAGTCACCAAACCAGCGAAAGCTGGGCCTAATACGGTTACCACTGGAATCAAACTGTTTTTAAGGGCATGAACCACAATAACAGTCCGCTCTTGTAAACCTTTGGAACGGGCCGTACGAATATAATCTTCACGAATAACTTGCAACAAGCTAGCCCGTGTCAACCGTGCGATACCAGCCGAAACGCCCGTACCCAATGAGAAAACAGGCATAAAAGCTAATTTGAAATAATCTAAATCGATATCACTCATTTGCGGGAAAATCAAAAATGTAAATGGCGGCTTCGCACCCCAACCCGCAACCGGTAACAGATCTAGCTTCAATGAGAATAACCAAATCATCGCCGGCCCTAAAACCAGCGTCGGAATCGATAAGAAAAAGACGGCTGCAAATGTACTTGTATAATCAATCCAAGTGTTCTGCCTCAATGCGGCGATGGTACCAGCCGGAATACCAATCACCAATCCCACAATGAGCGACATAATCCCCAATTGGGCCGAGGCTCCAAATGAATCACGAATAATATCAGCCACGTCACGCGTCCGATATTTCATCGACATACCAAAATCAAAACGAATCAAACCACGTGATGTACCAGTCAAGGCTTCTTCGTCACCAGTAATAAGATGCACGACATCATCACCCATCGTGTATGACAAAAATTGTTTCCAAATAGGCCAGTTCAAATGATATTGTGCTTCACGATTGGCCATCACTGCTGGTGGAATCCCTTTTTCCGATTGGAATGGTCCCCCAGGAATCTTTCTGACTAAAACAAATGTAAACAATGTCACCCCGATTAAAACCGGAATAAACTGCAAAACACGTCGGATAATATATGTGCTCACTTTTACCTCCAGGCGATATGAAAAATAAGTTTGGGAAGAAAGGACCTCCCGCAAGGAGGCCCCCCTCCCCAAACTTATAATACGATTACACTAAGACTTAGTTTTGAGCCGCCATTTTAGCGTCCCAGTCGAGGGTCCAGTTGTAGTAGTCGTTAGCACCCAATGGTGGGTAGTTACGGGTCAACCACGGTTGGGTCACGTTCGAGCTGGTGTAATGGTAGATAGGAATGTAAGCAGCTTCGTCGTAAGCCAAGATTTGTTCAGCTTCTGCGTACAATTCAGCACGTTCCGCTGGGTCTTGCGATTGGCCAGCTTGCGCGGTCAATTCGTCGAAACGGGTTGGTTCACGGCGTAAGCGGTTAGCACCAGCTTCAGCATTGAACACTTCATGCACCCAGTTGTTTTCATCTGGGTAGTCAGCACACCAGCCTAAGCGCCAGATGTGTGGCATTTCTTCAAGTGGTGTCGTGTTTTGGATTGTATCCAAGTACACACCCCATTCTTGGTTCTCAACGCGGATGTCAACACCTAAGTTGTCTTTCCACATTTGTTGCGCCGCAGCAGCAATCCGGGCATGCCCTTCGCTGGTGTTGTGCATCAATGTGATGTCCATCGCATTGAAATCTTCAATCGTCATACCTTTTTCATCAAGGTACTCTTGCAACAAGGTCGCAGCCATTTCTGGGTCGTATTGAACACCAATGGTGCCAGGTTCAGGCGCACCGAAGATACCCGGAGGCGCAAACGTGCTCGCTGGGGTTTGGCCAGCTTTCAATACGTTGTCAATCAAGCTTTGACGATCAAATGAAGAAGAGAAGGCCAAACGGACACGTTGGTCATCGAATGGCGCTTTGGTATTGGTTAAACCGTAGTAGTACGTACAAGGAACTGGCGCACTGTAATATTGTTTGCTCAATTCTTCGTCAGCACGGACACGATCCAACTCAGGCGAAGGTACACCAACGGTGTCCAACTCATAGTTTTCATATAAAGCGAATGCGGTTGAGGATTCAGCAATCATGACACCATTAATACGTTCGATTTGAACATCATCGGCGTTAACCCACATTGGGTTTTTAATCATGTTCAATTCGCCGCCATGGATCCATTGTTCTAAGGCATAAGGACCATTAGTGGTAATCAAACCAGCTTCCGTCCATTTGTCGCCCCATTCAGTGATGGTCGCTTCATGCAATGGGTAAGCAACCCACATACCGGCTACAGCTGGGAAGAAACCAGCCGCGTTTTCGAGTTCGAACTCAACAGTTGTGGCGTCAACAGCACGGACACCAACATCGTCTAACGTGAACCCTTCTTCGCCGCTGTTAACAGCTTGCGCATTTTTCAAAATGTAAAGTACGTAAGAGTAATCAGAAGCAGTATCTGGATTAATCGTACGTTTCACACCATATTCAACATCATACGCATCAACAAATTCAGGATTGCCATCAGCATCCAT
>DATHYN010000132.1:0-43494 GCA_035459145.1 Anaerolineae bacterium
CGCTAACTATACCCCCGCCACGAACGCCCAAATCGGTTACACCCTCACCCCCAACCAAATCACCATCACTTGGTACCAACTGAACCACCCCGATGGGGGTCAAAATAACACCTTCCAACTCATTTTAGAGGAAAGCGGCCGTTTCTCCTTCCACTACAACCAGCTTACCCTCAATCACCCCCTCCTTACCGGCTTCCAACCAGGCTACAGCCCCACACCACCTAATACCCTTACCACCCTACCAACCAATATCAACAACCAAGGCTTCATCATCAACCACGACCTCATCTTTCGCCACTACATGCACCAACGCCTCGTCCCCCTCGCCACCCTCATCATCATCAGTAGCCTCTTCATCATGTTCGGCTTCCCCATCTTCTTCCGCTCTAACCTCGTCGCCCCCCTCGCTACCCTCATGGATGGCGTCCGCCAAGTCAATGAAGGGGACCTCGATATCAATGTGCCCGTTAAATTCAACGATGAGATCGGTTTTCTCACCCGCTCCTTCAACAATATGATCATCTCCATCCGCGAATCTGACCAACTCAAAGACGAATTTCTGGCCAATACCTCCCATGAACTACGCACCCCCCTCAACGGCATTATCGGCCTCGCCGAATCACTCATCGATGGTGCCACCGGCCCCATCTCCCCCGATACCGCCCATAATCTCCAAATGATCGCTCTTAGCGGCCGCCGCCTCGCTCACCTCGTCAACGATCTCCTCGATTTCTCTAAATTGCGCCACCACGAAATCCAAATCCAACAAAAACCAATTGACCTCCATGCTATCACCGAACTCGTCTTCACCTTCACCAAACCCCTCCTCAATTCTAAACATGTCACCCTCATCAACAACATCCCCCCCGATCTCCCCCTCGCCCGTGCTGATGAAAACCGCTTACAACAAATCCTATACAATCTCATCGGCAATGGTATCAAGTTCACCTCGGCCGGCACTGTCACCGTCTCCGCCTCAGCCCGCAACAATTGGCTCCACATCCACATCACCGATACCGGCATCGGTATCTCCCCCGAACAACAAGCCGCCATTTTCAACCCTTTCCAACAAGGGGATGGCTCAATCTCCCGCCAATTTGGCGGCACCGGCCTCGGCCTAGCCATCTCCCAACAACTTATCAATTTGCATGGCGGCGAAATTACAGTTCAATCGGCCGTGGGCGAAGGTTCAACCTTTACCTTTACCCTCCCCATCGCCACCGAAACCCCCCTTGATACCACCACCTCCTCCCAACTCGCTACCATCTACCACGTCCCCACCACAACCACCACCAATACACCCGATAAAACCAATACCACCTCCGTACCCCAAACCCTCGACCATGACTTCCATATCCTCATCGTCGACGATGAACCTGTCAACCTCCAAGTCTTACAAAACTACCTCACCATCTCTGGCTACCAAGTCACCCAAGCCACCGATGGCCGCCAAGCCCTTGAACTCATCAATGACCAATTCCTCCCCGACCTCGTCATCCTCGATCTGATGATGCCCAAAATCACCGGCTACGAAGTCTGTGACCAAATCCGAGCCAAATACCCCCCCCACCAAATGCCCGTCATCATGCTCACCGCTAAAAATCAAGTCAATGACCTCGTTCGCGCCTTTAATCATGGTGCCAATGACTACCTCACCAAACCCTTCTCCAAAAACGAACTCCTCAGCCGCATCCAATCCCATCTACAACTAGCCCAAACCAATCAAGCCTATGCCCGCTTCGTCCCCAATGAAATCTTACAACTCCTCGGCAAAGACAACATCGTCGATGTCCGCCTCGGCGATCAAGTCCAGCAACATATGAGCGTCCTCTTCGCCGACATCCGCAACTTCACCACCATCTCCGAAAAAATGAGCCCCAAACAAAATTTCGACTTCATCAACGACATCCTCGGCACCGCCGGGCCCCTCATCCGTCATCATAATGGCTTCATCGACAAATATATCGGTGACGCCATCATGGCCATCTTCCCCAGTGACAATCACGCCGCCATCCAAGCCGGCATCGCCCTCCAACAACAAATCGCCCAACTCAACCAAACACGACGCCAACAGAACCAATTTGAGGTTTCGATAGGGATTGGCATCCACACCGGCAATTTAATGCTGGGCACCATTGGCGAATCAGAAAGAATGGAAGGCACTGTCATCGCCGATACCGTCAACACCGCCGCCCGCATCGAAGGATTAACCAAACAGTACGGCGTCACCATGCTCATCAGCGAAGCCACCCTCAACACCCTCACCCAACCAGACGATTTCCCCCACCGCTTCGTCGGCAACGTTCTTGTCAAAGGCAAACAACAAAGCGTCTCCATCTACGAAATCCTAAACACCACCGACCCCACCCAATTAGCGGCCCAACTCGCCACCCGCGACGCCCTCAAACAAGCCATCCTTGCCTACCAAGCCGGCCACACCACCATCGCCTCGGCCCAATTCCAACAACTCCAAACCCAACTCCCCGATGACACCATCATCCACTACTACCAAACACACCTCTCCCCCCCACCCACCCATTCCGACTGAAGTGACAGCCTGCCACCACCATCACCCAACCCCCCTCCAGACAAAAAGGCCGAACGCAACGGAGGAATCTTCTAAAACCTCCCTTTCACCCATACCCCCCTCGGCTTCACCCAAATCTGCTCTCAATTCCCTTATCGCCTAATAAACGCAACCCAATTCTGCCATGCCTATCCATTTTTCTTATACCAACCCACACACACATCTACAACCCACATCAAAAAACACCCAATCTTACTACCTAAACATAACCTGAGCTCGACACCCTCCCCCCCTTCCCAACGTCATTTCGAGCGCAGTTCAATCCGCCACCCACGTGACAAGCCCCACCCCATCCACAGGTTTAATTCATTATCGAACTCAGGTTAAACATAATCACAAATTACACCCTACCACCTCCTTCCCCAAAAACAAAGATATTGCTATAATCAGGCCAAAAGCGTTTCATTTCATACCCAGTTATTAGTTAGTAGGAGAAAAATATGGATACCACCCCCCAACAAAACCCATTAAACCCCTTTTTAAGCATTTGGGTTAAACCCAGAGCCACCATCAGACAAATCGTCGATTCTGATCCCTACCATTATGTCATACCAATCGCCTTGGTCACTGGCATTTACCAAGCATTTGATCAGGCTGCTGATCAAACATCCGGTGACCACTTCACATTAATTGGTATTCTCCTTCTCGCTTTCCTACTCGGCCCACTCCGTGGCCTGCTCTCCATCTACATCGGTGGTCTTCTCTTTACCTGGTCAGGTAGTTGGTTCGGTGGCACAGCCGATTACATCCAAGTCCGAGCCGCCCTCGCTTGGTCTTCCGTCCCCGAAATCGTTCACCTCTTGCTACTGAGCCCCTACATTATCGTTTACGGTCGCGATTGGTTCAGCTCATCCCCCTTCGATGTCAATGAAATCGGCTTGCTCTTCTTAATCGTTACCAGTACTGTTATTTTCATTTGGAAAGGCATTCTCGCTATCATCTGCTTAGCCGAAGTCCACCAATTCTCGCTCTGGCGCAGTCTAGCCACTATTATTTGTGGCTATCTCATCATTATCGCCCCCTTTCTGCTACTATTTGCGCTCCTCGGTATTTAATACCCTTCAGATAGGGACTTTCCTATTTCTTTCCCATTTAATTTAACCTGAGTTCAGCCAATTCACAGGCCCCCTCCCAACGTCATTTCGAGCGCAGTTCAATCCGCCCCCCACGCGACAAACCCCACCTCTAAATCAAGGATTGAACGAAGTCGAGAAATCTCCCCTAACAGCACCCCAACCAACACTCACACCGGCTTAATCAATTATCAAACTCAAATTACCCACTTGACCCCACCTTCAAAATATTTTATAATATCACCAAAACCGACCAACCAGTCGGTTTGTAAATAGGAACAACCATGATGAGCGATGACCGCCAACAACAAATCCTATCAGCCGCCCTCCGCGTCTTCACCCGCGATGGCTTCGCCAAGGCCACCATGAACGCTATCGTCAAAGAGTCTGGCCTCAGCAAAGGGGGCGTCTACTGGCACTTCGATAGCAAAGACGCCATCGTCATCGCCATCTTTAACCAATTCATGTCCGGCCAAGAAGCGCTCCTCGATACCGTCCTCGCCCAAAATATCGCCGCTCCAGCTAAACTCGACCAACTTGTCTCCCTCATCGAAGCCGATGTCGCCAATTTCGTTGATGATATGCCCGCTACCCTCGAATTCTACGCCCTCGCCACCCGTAATCCCACCCTCAAACAACAACTCACCCACTTCTACGCCGATTATCTCCACAAAATTGAAGCGCTTTTCGCCCAAGGGGCGGCCGAGGGCGTCTGGCGCCCTCTCCCCACCGCCCACACTGCCGCTACCTTCATCGCCCTCTTCGAGGGCGTCTTCCTCCTCTACACCCTCGACCCCCACGATACCCCCCTCGGCCAACGCATGAAAAACGCCATCAATATCCTCCTCACCGGCCTAAATCTATAAAAACATCCAATCAAAACGAGGCTCACCATGTCACAACCAGTTATCCACCTACAACAAACAACCCGCCACTACCAAATGGGCGCCACCACCGTCTACGCCCTCCGCCAACTAGACCTTACCATCCAAGAAGGTGAATTTATCGTCCTCCTCGGCCCCTCCGGCTCCGGTAAAACCACCACCCTCAACCTCATCGGCGGCCTAGACCAACCCTCCAGCGGCCAAATCCTCTTCCGTGGTACCAATATCGCCGCCTACTCCCCCTCCCAACTAACCCTCTACCGCCGCCAACAAATTGGCTTCATCTTCCAATTCTTCAACCTTGTCCCCACCCTCACCGCCGCCGAAAATATCGAATTCGCCCTCAAACTAGACAAACAAAACAAACGCAACGCCCCCGCCAAGGCGCTCGAACTCCTTAAACTCGTTGGCTTAGACCAACGCGCCACTCACTTCCCCGCCGAACTCTCCGGTGGCGAACAACAACGCGTCGCTATCGCTCGCGCCCTCGCCAACCAACCCGCCCTCCTCCTCTGCGATGAACCCACCGGCAACCTCGACATCGAAACCGGCCAACAAGTCCTCCAAACCCTGCGCGATTTCAACCAAAAGCAACGCACCACCGTCATTCTCGTCACCCACAATACTGCCATCGCCCCCATGGCCGACCGCATCATCCGCCTCCGCGATGGCCAAATCGACCATATCGAAACCAACCCCAACCCCTCAGCTGTTGCCGACCTCGCCTGGTAAAAGGAATCTATCATGAATACCACCCTCCTCACCAAAACTATCCGTGACCTCCGTGCCGCTTGGGCCCAAAGTCTCGCCCTCACCTTCATCTTTACCCTCGGCATCATCAGCTACATTAGCCTCATCAGCTCCTTCCGCGACCTCTCCACCTCCTACGACTACACCTACGACACCCTCGCCTTCGCCGATGTTACCTTCGCCGTCAACCAAGCCCCCGCCACGGCCGTCGACACCATCGCCGCCATCGACGGCGTCACCGCTGCCACCGGCCGGCTCATCCGCGATACCGGCTACCAACTCCCCGATGAGCCTATCCGCTCCCGCCTCATCGGTCTCCCCACCACCGCCCAACCCGCCGTCAACAAAATCGCCATCCAAGACGGCCGCTACTTCCAAACCGATGATGACCGTGTCGCCATCGTCGACTCCCACTTCGCCACCGCCCACAATATCCACGTCGGCGACACCGTCACCCCCATCATCAACGGCCAAGTCGTCGAACTAGCGGTCATCGGCCTCGCCACCAGCCCCGAATATCTCATCGTCAGCCCCGGCCCCCAAGATATCTTCCCCTCGGCCCGCACCTTCGCCGTCCTCTTCCTCCCCCTCCCCACCGTCCAAGAACTCACCAACCTCCCCGCTACCATCAACAATATCGCCATCCTCACCGACCCCGCCGCCCACCAACCCAGCATCATCAACCGTGCCCAAGCCAAACTCACCCCCTTCACCCTCGAAAGCACCACCCTCCAAGCAAACCAAACCTCCAACAACCTCCTCCGCCAAGACCTTGAAGGTTACGAAGAGATGGCCAACAGCATGCCTGGCCTCATTCTCGTCGTCGCCGCCATCTCCGTCTACATCATGCTCGGCCGCATGGTCCGCGCCCAACAACCCCAAATCGGCCTGATGAAATCGTTAGGGTATGGGCAAACGGCCGTTCTCCTCCACTACCTCGCCTTCGCCCTCGCCATCGGCCTCCTCGGCCTCATCGCCGGCGTCATCTTCGGCATCCCCCTCGCCAGTAGCATCGTCAACGCCTACGCCACCGAACTCGGTATCCCTTTCGTCAACACCAACTTCTACCCCGAACTCATCCTCCAAAGCATCGCCCTCACCCTCATCATCGCCGCCCTCGCCGGTCTCGGCCCCGCCTACCGCTCTTCCCGCCTCGAACCCGCCCTCGCCATGCGCCTCGACCCTTCCGTCGCCCTCGTCCAAGGTCGCCTCTCCCTCATCGAACGACTCTTGCCTCTCCCCCTCGAACTTCGCCTCCCCCTCCGCAACATCTTTCGCATGCGTCGCCGCTCACTCACCACCGCCCTCGGCATCATCTTCTCCTTCGTCCTCGTCCTCATGGTCTGGGGCATGTACGACTCCGTCGACTACCTCTTCACCCACAACTTCGAAGAAATCGAACGCTGGGACGCCACCGCCGTCTTTAGCACCCCCCAAATGACCTCCTCCCTCGATGACATCCGCGCTTGGGACGATGTCATCGCCGCCGAACCTCTCATCCAAGCTCCCGCCACCTTTACCCTCAACGGCACCAAAGAAGACCTTCTCCTCACCGCCCTCCCCCCACAACAACAAATGCACATCCTGCAACTCCCCGCTGAAACGTCACCCACCACCGCCCTCGGCCAAAACCAAATTATCCTCACCGCCGCCTTTGCTGACCAACACAACCTCTCCCCCGGCGATATCATCCCTCTTGACACCCCCCTCGGCCAAGCCGATTTCACCTTCAGCACCACCACCGATGAACTCATCACCAGCATGGCTTACATCAGCCTCGACGACGCCCAAGCCCTCGCCCCCATCCCCCTCGAATTCTACACCAGCCTCTACCTCCAAATCGAAGATGGTAGCCACAGCCGCATCAAACAACAACTCTACCGTCAACCCGGCGTCGCCAGCGTCACCATCAAAGACGAAATGCTCGGCGATATGCTCGAAATGATGAATCTCTTCTACGCTTTCATGGGCATTATGCTCTTCTTCTCTCTCGGCATGGCCTTCGCCCTCCTCTTCAACACCACCACCGTCAACGTCCTCGAACGACAACGTGAATTAGCCACTATGCGCTCCATCGGCACCGATAACCGCCAAATCGCGTGGCAAATCACCCTCGAAAACAGCCTCCTCTGGCTCCTCTCCCTCCCTTTCGGCATCTGGGCCGGCACCTGGGTCGCCGCCCAAATGGTCGACATCGCCAGCTCCGAACTATTCAAATTCGACATCATCGTCGCCCCCACCAGCTACCTCTACACCAGTATCGGCATCCTCCTCACCATTATCATCGCCGCCTACCCCGCCATCCGCCGCACCAATCGTCTCAACCTCGCCTCCGCCACCAAAGTCCTAACCTAAACCCAAAAAGAGCTTGAAATGAACCAACTTTGAACATAAATTAACATTGTAGCAATCGCTAACATTTGATACAATCATAGTCGAGAAAATAAATTTATTAGGCATTATCCTAATTGGACGATTCATGTCATCTTTAATCCTCGTCGCTGACGACGACCTCTTAAACCGAAATATCTTAGCCGATTACCTCAAAGAAGGTGGTTTTGATGTTTTGTTAGCCGAAAACGGTCAAGAAGCGCTCGATCTATTACACCAAAACCCAATCAATGCTGTTTTACTCGATCTGATGATGCCCAAAGTGAACGGGTATGAAGTACTTGCCCATATGCAAGACCAAAAACAACTACAACAGATACCCGTTATCGTTATTTCCAGTATCGACAACGTCACCAGCATTAATCGCTGTCTCGAATTGGGTGCCATCGATTATCTCCCCAAACCTTTTAATCCTATCCTCACCCGCGTCCGCCTCAATGCTGCCCTAGTCCACAGTCGTCTTGCCCGCAAAACAGAAGAGCTAGAAGCGCGCAACGACGAATTAGACGCCTTTGCCAGCACCGTTGCCCATGATTTAAAAACCCCTCTCACCTCTATTATCGGTGCCATTGGCCTTCTCAAACAAAAAGATAGTCCTGCCACTGCCACCCACAAAGAGAAATTGCTCAACAGCATTCAAAATAACAGCAACCGCATGCAAGAGACTATCGATGCCCTCCTGCTCTTAGCCACCCTCGGCAAAGACACCGTCTCCCTCACCCCCCTCAACATGGCCGAAATCATCATCGACGTCCTCGGCCAACTCGAAGCCATGACCACCAAACATAACGCCATCATCCATCTCCCCGATAACTGGCCATCAGCCATCGGCTACGCCCCGTGGGTCGCTGCTATCTGGTCAAACTATATCGGCAACGCCATAAAATATGGTGGCGAACCACCCATCATCACCTTAGGTGCTACCCCCCAAATCGATACCGTTCGCTTCTGGGTCAAAGACAACGGCCACGGTATCGCCCCCGAAGACCAAAACGAACTGTTCGTCCCCTTTACCCGACTGAAAAAAGTCAATGCTGAAGGACAAGGCCTCGGCCTATCCATCGTCCAACGCATCGTCCTCAAATTAAACGGCCAAGCTGGTCTCGAAAGCACCGTCGGCGAAGGCAGTACCTTCTGGTTCACCCTCCCCAATATTATCTAATTCCCTACCGCTTCAAACTTTTTAATACTTTTGCTCTCTGTTTGGCTGAAATCTTTTCATGTCGCTCCAAAATAGCCAACATTTGGGTCACATTCATCACCGCTTTTAACTGTGACCCTTGTGCCTCTAACACGCCCGCCCCACCTTGTTGACGATCAATCAATACCACCGCTTGCTTCACCTGCAAACCAGATGCTTTGAGCGCCGCTGCTGCCTGCACCAGACTGTCGCCACTGGTAATTTGGTCGTCAACGATAACGGCCGTTTGCCCCACCTGCCACACCCCCTCTACATTCTTCCCCATCCCATACTGCTTGGGCGCTTTGCGCGGATAAACCAACGGCTTATCCAACGCCAAACACAATGCCGTCCCAATCGGCAAACCGGCATAAGGCGTCGCCGCCAATAAATCAAACTCAATATCTTCTAATGCCACTTGCAGAATAGCCACAGCACGTCGCAATACCGCCGGAAACGAAACCAAAATACGCAAATCTATATAAATTCGTGCAGTCGCGCCACTATGTAACCGAAATTTCCCCAACTGGACAGCCCCAATATCATATAAATCTAAAATTAACCGCTCAACATTTTCTTCAACCATAGCCACCTATTATGACGCCTCTAACTATTCCCACTTAGTCAACTCTTCGCTTAATTCAATTTTTATCTGTTCATAATCTTTCAGTAACTGCTCAACCGCCTTACTCAATAAAACAAAGTTCTCTTTATGCCCCGCCTCACGCACACGCTTAATCACTTTCACCCAATCACTAAACCCAAAATACATAGCCGATGTCTCCAACGTATGCATAATAGCCCGAATCTCCTCCCAATCTTGATTATCTAACGCTTCAGTCGTGCGCGCCAACAACTCATCACTATCTTCAATAAAAGATTTCAATAAAATGGCAAACTCCTCTGGCTGATCGGCAAACAACTCCTTCAAAGCGCTCCATGCGACTTGCGACCGCTCCTCAATTAACGCTTCTTGATGTGGTCGCAATGACACTCTCTGTTCATAACCTATCACTAAAACACGTTGCAGCTCCTCTAACGCAAATGGTTTACTCACATAATCATTCATACCCGCATCAAAACATTTTTGCCGATCTTCCGTTGTCGCCCGCGCTGTCATCGCCACAATATATGGTTGCAAATGAGATGGCAATAGCTGACGAATTTGCTCAGTCGCTCCCAAACCATCCAACTTTGGCATCTGCAAATCCATAAAAATCAGATCGTACACATGATTTTTGACCATTTCAATCGCCATCACCCCATTATCAGCCACATCAATCTGATACCCCATCTTGTTTAAAGTCATAACCATCACTTGCTGATTAATCACATTATCCTCGGCCAACAAAATATACAATGGCCATTTTTGCCCCCACTGCTCCACCGCTGGCAATTGGCTCTCTGATGCCATCCACGGCTCTGCCATCATCTGTGGCTGCCAAGCCAACTCTTCCCCACGCAATACCGTTAGCAACGCATGGTGCAATTCTTGAATTTTAGTTGGCTGCGCAATCACCGCCGCCCGCTTAGCCACAGTCGGCTTAATATCATACCCTAACGGCGCACCAATAATCATTACTACTGAGTCAATATCATCACTGCCAACTAAATTCTCCATTAAACGTTGGCTAATTTGAATATCTCCATTCAGCAAGGCAATATCATAACCATGTTCACCTCTCAATAAATGAACCACTTCCGCCGCCAATGATATCGTTGTCACTCGACAATCAAAACTCGTTAACATCATTTCATACGCATGCATTCGTTCTTGGTTATTATCCCATAACAAAATATGCTTGGCCGCAATCTCCTCATTACCTTCAACCACATCATAAACAGATGAGTGGCCCCTCGCTGGTAATTTAACCGTAAAGTGAAATTGACTTCCCTCTCCTTCCACACTATCAACCCAAATTTCACCATCCATTAAACCCACAAGATGCTTACTAATCGCTAAACCTAACCCCGCCCCTTCCGTCTCCCGCGTCACACTCATATCTAACCGATGGAAAACTTGAAACAACTCACTCATTTTTGCTTCAGGAATACCAATCCCTTCATCCTTTACCCAAAAATGCCAAAGGTCTTCCTCCTCAGTTGGCTCACAACCTAATATAATATTCCCCTCTTTTGTAAATTTAATCGCATTATTTAACAAGTTGACCAATACTTGTTGCAAACGATCCCCATCACCATACACATAACGTGGCAATTCTGGTGAAAACTGGTAAATCAAGGTCAACCCTTTCTCCACCGTCGCCCAAATAATGATATCACCCGCCGTCTCTAAACAGTTACGTAAATCAAAAGTAGCCGTATCTAAAAAGAACTGCTCCGCCTCAATTTTAGATAAGTCTAAAATATCATTGACCAAACGCAATAACGTATGCGAGCTTTTCTGCACCAAGCCCACCAACTCCTGTTGCTCTTCATTCAGAACGGTATCATTCAATAAGCGACTCATACCGATTAAAGCATTCAAAGGTGTCCGAATTTCATGGCTCATATTGGCCAAAAAGGCGGATTTAGCCGCATTAGCCTGTTCCGCTTCATCCTTAGACATAATTAATCGCTGTTCAATCGCTACTTGCTGCGTCACATCACGCATAATGGCCGTAAACAGCCGTCGTGAACCCAACCAAACTTCTGTCATCACCAAATCAATAGGGAAAGAATGCCCATCATGGTGCAAACCATACACCCGATGCCCTCGGCCCAACTTCTGTTTATCAACCTGCAAATACCGTTTCCAAAAATCAGGCTCTTCTTCATCACGCGGTGGGGGCAAAATCGTCTGCAAATCTTTCCCCATTAAATCATCAACATCATAACCAAAAATCGCGTTGACCGCTTGATTAACCTCTTCGATAACCCCCTTTTCGTTAATCGTCACAATCGCATCAACCGCCGAATCAAGAATCGTACGTAAGCGCAACTCACTATGACGCAACGCCTGCTCCATCGAACGGCGTGCTGTCACATCTTGCATAATCCAAGCCACCGATTGAATATTTTTATACGCATCGTAAACGGGGGAAAAAACGGCCGTTACCTCCACCACCCTCCCCGACTTCGTCACACAACTAATCTCCGCATTCACCGCCGCTTCCCCACCCTCAACAACCCGCTGTACATACTCATGTACCTCTTTTTGCTGACCACTTGACACAAAATACCCCATCACCTGCCCCATCGCTTCCTCAGCATCATACCCCAATAACTGCTGTGCCCCTAAATTCCAACTCTGCACTTGACCATTAATCGTTAAACTAACAATTGCCGCTCCCGCTTGCGCCACCAATTGTGACAACTGCTCTACCTGTGCTTCAGTTTGCTTCAATAAACTAATATCACTCGTGATCCCCCCCACCGCATACAACACACCATCATCATCTCGAATAGGAAATTTCGTTGTCCAATACGTTACCGACTCACCATTTAATACTGAAACCTCTTCATGCTCTATTGGCCGATTCAAACGCATAACCTTTCGATCTTCATTTTGCCACCGCGTCGCTACCTTTTCCGGCACAAAATCAAAATCCGTTTTTCCCAAAACCTCGCCGTCAAAACCAATCGCCTCACGCCAACTATCATTGACCAATAAATAACGCCCCTCTAAATCTTTCATGAAAATCACAGAATTAGCATGGGCCATTAACGAATTAATGAAGTTGCTCTCTTGCATCAACAATTGACGGGTCAACACCAACTCGGTTACATCAACAATAAACAACATCACCCCTTGTCGATCACCCTCATTCATTACCCATGGCTGGTAAAGGATATTTAAATATAATTCAGGCCCATCCTCCTCATCCCATAAATCACTCATCGACAATTCGTTAAAATCACGCATCTCCCCCGTTTCATACACCGTTTGCACCGTTTGTAATAATGAATGCTGTTCCGAATTAGGCCATAACTCAGCCAATGGCTTCCCTAAAATTAACTGCCCCTGAAAAATATGTTGACTGGTCGGATTCGCCAACGACACCACATGATCTTCCCCTTCCAATAACACAATCCCCACCGGCGCATCTGTAAAAACCCGGTTCATCTCAGACCAGCGTGATCGACGAGCCAATTCCCGTTCAACCTGTTTATGCTCAGTTATATCAATAAAGGTTAAAATAACACCATCAATCGCCTCGGCCTCATCAAAATAAGGCAACAATCGCAACAAATAACTCCCTTCACGATTCAAGGACACATCCAACTCTTGCCGCGTGCCCGTTTTCAGCACATCCTCCATCAATTCCAACAAATAATCAGCATCTGTCTGCACATGATACAATAAATGCGCTACCGGTCGCCCAATATCCTGCGGCAATAAATGCATCAACTTCTGCGCCATCGGCGTAAAATGGCGAATGACCAACTCCCGATTCAAAAACACTGTCCCAATCTGTGTACTACGTTGCAAATTGCGCATATCATTATTCAATTGCGTCAACTCATCAATCTTATGTTGATATTCAAGATTGACCGTATACAACTCCTCATTCACTGAATGAAGCTCTTCATTCGTACTTTGTAACTCTTCATTCGACGCAATCAACTCTTCATTTGTGCTTTGTAACTCCTCATTCGTCGTTTCTAATTCCTCAATCGTCGTCTGCAAATGTTGCCGCGTATACCGCAACTCACGTTCTAAATCGGCGATATGTTGCTGCTCCGCAAACTCAAATTTTAATGGACTAGCCTCAACCGACTCATCCTCTTTAACCTCTTCAACTTCTTTTACTTCGTGCAAACGTACCAAATAATAAATCACATCATTATCAGCTACCGGCACCGGATCAACAACTAACTTATACACCCCCAATTTACCCTGCACCTCTAAACGAATCCCCGCATAAACAATTTGCACCCCCTCTTTATGCGCCCGATGCAACGCTGCCCGCAACGGCATCATCAACGGCTCTAATACCAATTTCAACACTTGGTTACTCATTTCCCCAGCTAACGTCTGAAAATAACGACCAGCATCCCCAAATGTATAGATTAACTCATCCCGTTCGTTAACTAAAAAGCTGTCCGGTATAAACTCTGTCAATAACGCATCTTTCCACACCGATTGATACCGTGACTGCTTACTGGCTGGTTGTGTTGCCCCAATAATCGGTGATAACTGCAACGTATTCTGTAAATTATTCATATCTAACCGCACATCGCGCCGTTTCCGGTACAACCGCCACCGACGATCTATTAAGGAAAACTCTTCCTCTAAATCACCAACCTGCTCACTCGGCCCCAAAAACAACACCCCACCCTGCCGCAAACTAAAATGAAACCGCCGCAAAATCTGTTGCTGCGTCTCACTCCGTAAATAAATCAACACATTACGACAACTAATTAAATCCATCTTCGTAAATGGCGGATCATTCGTTAAATTCTGTGGCGCAAAAATCACCAACCGTCGAATCGATTTCGCCACCCGATACTCACCATTCTCCGTTGGGACAAAATATTGCTGTGCGAACGAATACGGTATCTGCTCAATCTTACTCGCCGTATAAACCCCCTTGCTAGCTATATCTAACGAATTGCGATGCACATCCGTCGCAAACACCTTGATTTCAATATCTAAATTATTCTCTTGCACATATTGCCAGCACAAAATTGCCAAAGAATACGCCTCCTCACCCGTTGCGCACCCCGGCACCCACAACCGCACCTCTTTCTTCCCCTCCTCACGTTGCGTGAATAATTGGGGCAATACCTCTAAACGCAATAATTCAAACGCTTCCTTATCCCGAAAAAATTGCGTCACCTCTACCAAAAAATCACGGTACAACAGATCAATCTCTTCTTCATGTTCTTGTAAATATTCTAAATATTGATTAATATCACCCTGATGTGTAATATCCATACGTCTCTGCAAACGTCGCAAAATCGTGTTAACTTTATAATAGTTAAAATCAATCTGGAACTTTTTCCGCATCAACTGAAATAGATTCGCATACACATTGTCCCCATCAACACGCCACGCATCCCCCAACGTCGCCCGAAATCGAACCGGATCACGCTGATAATTCACGATCAAATCCGGCATCTCTTCCGCATGAGCCACCACATCCACTAGTCCTGTCGCAATCGCACTTCGTGGCATCCCATCAAATTTGGCCGACGTCTCATCTTGAACCAAAACCAATCCCCCTTGATGGGCAATCTCCCTTAACCCTGTTGACCCATCACTCCCTGTCCCTGATAAAACCACCCCAATTGCCCGCTCTTTTAACTCCACCGCTAAAGATTGGAAAAAAATATCAATTGGCAAATGAATTTTTTTCTGCGGCTCCTGTGCCAACAAATGCAATCGCCCATTCGCCAAGGCAATATTTTTGCGCGGCGGTATCAAATAAATAGAGTTCGGCATGATCGCCATCGCATCTTCAACCCGATAAATCGGCATCCGCGTGTAACGTGCTAATAACTCATCCATTAAACTTTGAAAGTCAGGGGATAAATGCTGCACAACAACAAAAATCAAACCCGTTTCCGCAGGCATATTCTGAAAAAACAGCTGTAACGCCTCTAATCCGCCAGCTGATGCCCCAATACCGACCACATAAGGTACATTATCACTATTTTGATTCTCTGTTGGCATTACATTATCCCTTTTTGACGATATCATTTCAGTTCGTTACAGGGCCATGCTAACGAATTACAAATTAGGCCAAATATACCAACAAATAGCTGTTTTATCAACTGACATCACCTAGGGCTCACACTTATTCAGGCCAATATTTTATTCATATTTTGTCACTAAAACAACCAGTCTCGATTAGTCTCCAACGCCAATTCCCCTTCCCCCACGCCCCCCCTCGGCCACTTAACCTGAATTCGACAATTCACACCCTCAATTTCCACCTCCCAACACCTTCAAGCACCTATGTGCCCCACTTACTTCCCTCAATTTCCAAAATTTCCCCTTCTAAACCCTCACAATCTTAACCAGAATGTATTATAATAGAAGTAACGTGGTATGGAATCCGCCTACTCTCTACAAAACCATAATCACTTTTACATACCCCAATACACCTAATCAATTCACCTCTCTAAATGATTCCCCCTAACCAACCCATCACCTCCACCTCATAAATCCTTATCCAAACCCGCACAACCACCTTCTTACCAATATAACCACGTCTAACCCACTTTGGACCCACTTGAGATAATGAAAATTCGCTTATTCACTATCTCAGGTTATACTAAAAGGAAACTATTATGATTAACGCAATTCGTAACTCAAAATTAATTAATTGGCCCAATACCCTTACCATTATCCGTATCTTTATCGCCTTGGCCATCCCTTGGCTCCTCTTTCAAGCCGCTACTGGCCCCCGTCTCCTCGCTGGGGTTCTCTTCTTTATCGCTTCGGTCACTGATTACATCGATGGCCAACTCGCTCGCCGCTACAATACCATCACCAACCTCGGCAAAATGCTCGACCCCATCGCCGATAAACTCCTCGTCCTCGGCACCCTCACCACCCTCGCTATCCTCATCCCCTTCAATATCATCTGGGTCCTCCCCATCCTCATCCGCGAAATCACCATCACCGTCCTCCGCATGTATTTCCTCACCCAAAATGCCGTCGTCGCTTCCGTCAAAAGCGGTAAACAAAAAATGGCGTTTCAACTTTTCACCATCACCGTCATCTACGTCAACCTCATGTACCAAACAAGTATCTACAACTCACTCTCACCCGCCCTCGGCGATACCCTCGGCACCATCATCACCATCACCATGTACCTCTTCCTCACCATCGCCGTCTACCTCACCGTCCAATCTGGTATCATCTTCTTCCAAAATAATTGGCACCTCCTTACCCCCCAACGGAACTAATCTATGCCCAAACTTACACTATCAAAAGAACAAATCGCTAAATTCAAAAAGCTTAAAACGCTTAACCAACTCCAAAAATTAGACCCAATCGAGTTCGAACATTTCGCCGGCTGGCTCTATAAACAAAAAGGGTACCAAGTCTATACCACGTCTGCTTCCGGCGACGAAGGTATAGACTTGACGCTTAAACGTTGGGGCCGCACCACCCTCGTCCAATGCAAACGGTATAAAGGCAATGTCGGCCAACCAATTGTCCGTGACCTCTACGGTGCCATGCAACATACCAATGCCCTCGAAGGCCATCTCGTCACCACCGGCACCATCTCCCGCCAAGCTGAAGAATGGGCCTATGGCAAACAAATCCGCCTCATCGATGGCCAAGACCTCGTCGACTGGCTCAACCAAAAAACCCCCCGCCAACCCATTCCCGGCCGTGGCGTCCCCGCTGGCATGATTACTCCCCCCCAACTAGCCATGCTCGCCATCGCCGTTGCCATTGTCCTGATCATCATCTTATGGTTTAATATGCCCACACTTGATTTACCATCTGCCAATAATCCCGCTATAATCCCTTATTGGCTTTTCTAATTATTACGTTCGCCTGTCTTGTCTTTTTCATTATCTATCGAGGAGTGCTGTTATGACCCCTGTCTTTCCACCTAAAAACCAACTGTCCAATGTCGATGCCGCTTGGCTCCATATGGAAGACCCCACCAATTTGATGATGGTCTCCGGTATCATGACGTTCGATGGCCCTATCGACTTCGATGTCTTCAAACAACTGATCCAACATCGTTTGCTCAAATTCGACCGCTTTCGCCAACGTGTCGGCCACGCCAAATTCCCCTACAACGCCTCCTACTGGGAAGATGACCCCAACTTCGAACTTTCCGCCCACGTCCGCCATATCGGTTTACCCGCCCCCGGTGACCAACCCACCCTCCAACGCTTCTGTGGTGAATTAGCCAGCAGCCCCCTTGATTTCAGCAAACCATTATGGCAAATCCATCTCATCGATAACTATGGCGATGCCGGCTGTGCCGTCATGTGCCGCTTCCACCATGCTATCGCCGATGGCATCGCCCTCATGTTCGTCTTCCTCTCTATCACCGATTTCACCCCCGATGCCCCCATTATCCGCGAAGAAGATGACAAAAAGAAGAAAAAATCACGCGGCCTCATTGGTAATCTCTATAAACAAACCAATGATATGATTAAAACCAGTCGGAAATTAGCCCAAAAAGCGGTCAAGGAAAGTCTTAATGTCATGACCAACCCCGCCCGTATGCTCGACTTCGCCAAACTCGGCGGAGACGGCGCCATGTCCGCCGCCCGTCTCATCTTCCGCACCCCTGACCCCCAAACCCTTTTCAAAGGCCCCCTCGGCGTCAGCAAAAGCGTCGCCTGGACCAAACCAATCATGCTCAAAGATGTTAAAGCGATTCGCAAGGTCACCGATGGCACAGTTAACGATGTCCTTCTTACCGCTATGACCGGCGCCCTGCGCCGCTATCTCATCGAACAAGGCGAAGATGTCGACGGGCTAAACTTCCGCGCCGCCATCCCCGTCAACCTCCGCGGCCCTGAAGAAATGGGCGAACTCGGCAATAAATTCGGCCTCGTCTTCCTCTCTCTCCCTGTGGGCATCGAAGATACCTTCGACCGCCTCCAAGAACTCAAAAAACGGATGAACGCCCTCAAAGGGAGTACCGAAGCCGTTGTCGCGTTTGGTATTCTCAACGCGGTCGGTATGACCACTGGCGAAATTCATCGGATTATTGTTAATATGTTTGGGGCGAAGGTAACGGCCGTTATGACCAATGTCCCCGGCCCCCCAATGCCCCTCTACTTCGGTGGCCAAGAAATCAAAGAAGTCATGTTCTGGGTTCCCCAATCTGGCCGTGTCGGCCTCGGTATCAGCATCCTCAGCTACGCCGGCAAAGTCTTTATGGGCGTCATCACCGATACCGGCATCGTCCCCAATCCCACCTCTATCGTTGACCATTTCTACGATGAATTCGATGTCCTCCAAGACCTCGTCCGCCAAACAGAAACACCTGAACCTCAAAGTACCAAACCTGAGTCTGTCACCCCTTCCCAAAAACCCGCCTTAACCCCCACCGCCACCATCCCCTCCCCAGACCAATGCCAAGCCTTAACCAAATCAGGCCGCCAATGCCGCAACCGTGCCCAAGCCGATTCCCCCTTCTGCCACATCCACGAACCTGAACCTGAAGCTGAAACCGAAACTGAATCAGCCTAAATAAACACGGCCACAACCAAACAGTCCGGTTGTGGCCGCTTTGACTTAACTGTAACGCCAATGGCTACCAAAAAACCACGCAAACTCGGCCGCTACCACCTTCGCCGCCGCCTTGGCAAAGGGGGGATGGCCGCCGTCTTCCAAGCGTATGACCCCAACTTCGACCGCCTCGTTGCCATTAAAATCTTGCCACCCGAATTTCTGCACACAACCCACTTCCGTACCCGTTTCCGTACCGAAGCCCGTATCATCGCCTCCCTCGAACATCCCGCCATCGTCCCCGTTTATGACTTCAATGTCTATAAAAATCTGCCTTATCTCGTTATGCGTTACATGAGCGGCGGCACCCTCATCGACCGTATCGCCCAATCCCCAACCGGTTTGCCCCTCACCAATATCCTCGCTATCGCCAGTCGTATCGCCTCCGCCCTCGACCAAGCCCATCAAAAAGGGATTGTCCACCGCGATCTCAAAGCCGCTAACATCCTCTTCGATGAACATCAAGCCGCTTTCCTCGCCGATTTCGGTATCGCCAAAGTCACTGAAGGTGATACCAATATCACTGGCAATCAAATGATTGGCACGCCCGCTTATATGAGCCCAGAACAGGCCGAGGGTCGCCAAGATATCGACCACCATGCCGATATTTACTCTTTTGCCATCCTCCTCTTTGAAATGCTCACCGGTCAACTCCCCTTCTATGGCGAAACCCCAATGCGCCTCGCCATGCAACATATCACCGCCCCTGTCCCCCCCATCCACAAAAAAAACAATAACCTCTCTCCCCAAGTCCACCAAATTTTCGTCAAAGCGTTAGCCAAAAACCCACAAGCCCGTTACCATAACGCCACCGATTTCATCAATGCCTTAGCCGTTACCCTACGCCCCGCCCATATCAAACGCATCACTCCCCTAAAATCATCACCCCCCACCCCACCACCTTCCCCACCCGCCACCAATCCCACCGACCCCACCATTACCGCTGACCATTCCTCCACCACCCAAACAATCACTTCCGCCCACTCGGCCAAAAAATCGGTCCGCATCCCCGCCGGCCACTTCCTAGCCGGCACCCAAAAAGAATCCTACTTCCTCAACGAATATTGGATCGATACCACCCCCATCACCAATGCCGAATATGAACAATTTATCCAAGCCACTAACTACCCCCCACCCAAACATTGGGGCGGCCCCCAAGCCCCCCCTGATATCGCCAACCACCCCGTCACCTTCGTCTCCCTCCGCGATGCCCAAGCCTACGCCACCTGGGCTCACAAACGCCTCCCTACTGAGCTCGAATGGGAAAAAGCAGCCCGCTACACCGATGGCCGTATCTATCCCTGGGGCAACAACCCGCCCACCCCCGACCATTGCAACTACGAAAGCACCATCGGCCACACAACCCCTGTCGGCGCTTACTCCCCCCTCGGCGATAGCCCCTACGGCTGTACCGATATGGCCGGCAACGTCTGGGAATGGACCAACTCACTGTACGATAAACATTTAAATCTCTATACCATTCGTGGTGGCGCCTGGAACTATGGCCCCGGCTATAGCCGCACCACTGCCCGCGATGGACTCATCCCCAAAGGCAACAACAACGCCACCGGCTTCCGCCTCGTCCTCGACCAACCCGGCACCCAACCCCAAAACACCGCCTACATCCGCCCCCAATCCGCACCCCTCATGGAATCCGATATCCACCAAATCCGCACTTGGTCCCAAGATAACAAAAAAATGGTGTTCATTCCCGCTGGCAATTTTGCCTACGGCCCCAATCAAATCGTTAGCTATCTCGATGGCTTCTGGATCGACCTCACCCCCGTTACCAATATGGAATACGCCCGCTTCCTCGAAGCCAACCCCCAACATCCCGCACCACCAGATTGGCGCAGTCGCATCTATCAAAACCAACGCGTCGCCAACTGCCCCATCGGCAAAGAACGGCATCCCGTCACCAACGTCTCTTGGACCGATATCATCGCTTACGCCCACTGGTCGGGTAAACGCATCCCCAACGAACGACAATGGGAAAAAGCAGCCCGTGGCACCGATGGCCGTCTCTACCCTTGGGGTAACCAATGGCAACCCAATCTCTGCAACACCTACGAAGCTCAAATCGGCGACACCACCCCTGTCGGCCAATTCTCGCCCCAAGGTGATAGCCCCTACGGCTGTGTCGATATCGCTGGCAACGTCTGGGAATGGACCGATTCCTGGCTTAATGACCAACAACGCGAAAGAATTCTTCGCGGTGGCTCTTGGCAACAAAACAGCCCTAACCACCAAACAGCCCTAACCACCCATCGCCTCAGCCAACAACCAAACTTTAAAAGCCAATTTATCGGTTTTCGTCTTGCTCTCCCCGATTTAGACAATTTTCTCTAACCAACACATTTAAAAGGAATGCTATATGACACCCCAACAACGATTGATCAACGACTTAAAACGAACCCAATGGATCATTGAACAACAAACAAAAGATCTTACCCACCAAGAATCTCTCCTTCAACTCCCCTTTCCGGGCAACTGCATGAACTGGATTCTCGGCCATGTCGCCCTCCACCGCGACAAAATGCTCGCCACCCTCAATCTTGACCCCAGTTGGTCTCCCGAAGACGCCGCTCGCTACGGCCGTGGCTCCGACCCCATCACCGCCGGCGATGTCACCGCCATCCCCCTCCCTGACCTCATCACCAACCTCCAACAATCTCTCACCACCCTAACCGAAGCCCTCGGCCACCGCACCACCGACCAACTCACCACCATCTACGATGCCGATAACGACTTCACCGTCGCCGACCGTCTCAGCTTTCTCATCTGGCACGAAACCTACCACATTGGCCAACTCGAACTCTTACGCCAATTAGCTGGCAAAAACGACGCCGTTATCACTTAAATTATGGATACCAAACTTTTTGACTACCACCTGCCGCCTGAACGCATCGCCCAAACCCCCGTCGAACCACGCGATGCCAGCCGTCTCATGCTCTACAATCGCGCCCAAAACAGGCTCCAACACCACCACTTTTACGACATCCCCCAATTCCTGCGCCCCGGTGACATCCTCGTCGCCAACGACAGCCGTGTCATCCCTGCCCGCCTTTATGGCCACAAACCAACTGGCGGCCAAGTTGAACTTCTACTACTCAAGCAACAAGACGAACACCATTGGCGCGTTCTCGCTGGTGGCAAAAAACTAAAAGAAGGGACTCTCATCCACCTCACCGCCACGGATAATACCCCCACCGACATCACCGCCACTATCACCGCTATCTACGATGGTCCCCAACGCCAAGTCCGTTTCAACACCCCCATCACCCCCCACCTCAACGACCTCGGCCACACCCCCCTCCCCCCCTACATCACCACCCCCCTCAACGACCCCCAACGATACCAAACCATCTACGCCCGCCCCGCCGGCTCCGCCGCCGCCCCCACCGCCGGCCTCCACTTCACCCCCGACCTCCTCCTTAAACTACGCCAACAACGCATCCTCTTTGAAACCGTTACCCTCCACGTTGGCCTCGACACCTTTAAACCCGTCACCAGCGAGACCGTCGCTGACCATAACATTCACAGTGAATGGATCACCATCTCGCCACCCGCCGCCCAACGTATCAATGAAGCTAAACTCGCCGGTGGCCGACTCATCGCTATCGGCACCACCGCCATGCGCGTCCTCGAGACCGCCGCATGGCGCAGTGCCGGCCATACCGGCTCACTCCAACAAGTAAGCCAGCACCCCCCACCAAACGCCTGCCCTTGGCGCCCTGTAGCCGCCTACGAAGGCGATACCGACCTCTACATCTACCCCGGCTACCAATTCCGTGCCGTCGACGCCCTCATCACCAATTTCCACCTACCCCAATCCAGCTTACTTATGCTTGTTGCCGCTTTTATGGGCCGTGAACAGATGCTAAATGCATATCAAACCGCTATCAATCAACAATATCGCTTCTACTCCTTCGGTGATGCCATGCTGATCCTCTAACCACTTCTCAAACAATCTATTCATTGATATAATGTCTGCTATGTTAACAATTTCAGTCCGACTGGAACCATCTTTGGAGGAGGCTCTTTTCTCATGATTTTTGCACTTTCTGTTATTGCCGCCATTATTCCCGCCACAATTTACGCCGCCCTTATCTATTGGATCGACCGCTACGAAAAAGAGCCTTTTTGGCTTCTAGCCACCGTCTTTCTTTGGGGCGCTATCCCTAGTATTGTTATTGCCATCATCGGGAGCACTATTCTCGGTCTACCCATCTACTTTATCAGCGAAACCGCTGCTGAGTTCGCTGGGGCCGTCATCATCGCCCCTCTCGTTGAAGAAATCGTTAAAGGTCTTATCATTCTCGGTATCTTTTTCTTTTGGCGGCATGAATTTGACAGCTATCTCGATGGCATCATTTACGGGGCCCTTGTCGGCATGGGTTTTGCCATGGTTGAAAATGTCTTTTACTTTATGGCTACTTATGCCGAGGGCGGCTTCGAGGCCTGGGGTATCAACGTGTTTATGCGCGCTATCGTTTTTGGACTGAATCACTCCCTCTACACCAGTATGACCGGCCTCGGCCTCGCCATCGCTCGCCTCAACACCAACACCCTCCTCCGCCTAACCGCCCCCACCGTTGGCCTCATCCTCTCCATGATCCTACACGCCGTTCATAACTTTGCCGCCGTGATGGGCATTCTCCCCCTTCTCTTTCTCAACGCTTGGGGTGGTGGCTTTGTCCTCCTCATCATTATCATCTGGGCAATTCTTCAAGAAAGTCGTTGGATTCGCACCTATTTACAAGAAGAAGTCGAACTCGGCACAATCACGGCCGAACAACTCCGCATCGCCAGCAAAGCCTCAACCCGCGTCGGCCGCCGCCTCCGCACCTTACAGCAAGGCGGCTTCGCTTCCTATCGACGCACCAACCAATTCTACACAATGTGCAGTGAACTTGCTTACAAAAAACACCATTACGAGCTCTTCACCAACCCCAAAAATCAAGAATTAACCGAGGAACTCCGCCTACGCCTGCGCGAACTTAGCCCCCTTGTTTTTTAATCACCGTTTCGATATCAACTTGGTATTGGCGGTCATGCTGGACCATTAAATAGACAAGCTCTTGCAAAGTAGTGTAACCAAAATAAGCATGCAAAGCGCGTCGTTGCCACATGGCCGCCTCCATATCTGCCAACAAAGCCGCCGTCTGCCGCCGCGCCGTTATCAACGCCTCTAAAGCGTGATTTCCATCCTGTAAGCGATAAGCCCGCTCCTGTACCCAATTATCACTCCACACCCCAGCTAAAAAGGCATCAGCTTCAACCAACATAATCTGTAGCCGTGGCTGATGCACTTCCCCCTCTACATCCCGCAAATAACAGATCAAATCCCGTAACGACCAGCCGCAACGTTCCAACGACTCATCCCACACCACCGTAGCGACCACCGGAGACAACTCAGCCTCCAACCAATCAGCCCAACTACGCAAAGAGTCATAAAGCCATGCCGGTGCTGGTGGATTGAGAATCATATCCGTTCTAACCAACCATCTTGACACAAAGCCAGAAATTCAGCCAAACTACCTTGCCCATCCGGTCGTTTCTCCTCATCAGGCACCTCGTTGCCCCCTTCCGACGTAATCCAATAAGTCGCCATCCCTAATGACATCGCTGGTAGCATATCATTCCCCCAATCATCACCTACCATCACCGCGTCACTCGGCTGATAACCCACCTGCGCCAAAATCTCCACATAATAAGCGGGATGGGGCTTACTCGCATGGGAATTTTCATAATGGGTCACCCGCAAATAATCATAATCACTCATCGCCGCCCCCGCCCACACCAATCGATGCTCAATCGCTAATGGTGGAAATAACGGGTTGGTGGCAATAACAATCGAATAATCATTATCA
Source organism: Anaerolineae bacterium (assembly GCA_035459145.1). GTDB lineage: Bacteria > Chloroflexota > Anaerolineae > Promineifilales > Promineifilaceae > DATHYN01. Next base: position 24,901 of record DATHYN010000132.1, read on the forward strand.
CCCAACCAGCGCAATAATCGGGGCGTTGCCTCTTTTTCCTGAACCAGCTCCGCCAACGCCACATAATCTTCACGATAAAACCGATCAAAATATGGCTCCAAATGCTCCCGTTTTTCTCCCATACGCTGGCTAAAATCATCCCAGAACACATCAGCACACAAACGTGTGGCATCATCATCCGCAATCATAAGTTGGGTACTAGCCAACAAATTTGGGATCAATGCCGCCCGCCACTCTGGTGGGGCAAACGCTTGCAATCGACCCAAATAATGTTTTAAAAATTGATCCATATCAACTTGTAACAAAGTTGAATCCAAATCTAACAACACAATTTTACGCATCAGCCCCTCCTATAAATCGCCAAATAACTCTTGTAAGCCTGGCTTCTCTTGGGCACACTTTGGACAACCGACCATTGGCTTATCAACATCAATCAAATGTTTGCTGCAAAACGCTTTCACTTCCACCCGTCGATTAAATCCGAGAAAACCAGTCACAACCCCTCCTTCCAACACCAAATCTGGATTACTGTTTGCCCGCAAAATATCGGGGGCAATACATTTCTCACAATCTTTCGGCTTCCATTCTGGTGATGCCGGATTAGCCATAATTAACCGACACTCTTGGTCAGAATGGCCCCGATGAAAGTTTTGATAATAAAACCGACATTCTTTACCCGCTGGCGTACGCATAACAATCTCCACATTTAACAATTTCGCGCATTAAACGACTAATTTTTAGGGATGGTTTATAACCAATCCCAAAATGACCACGATTTACAAGCAAAAAAAAACGACCCGTAGGGGTCGTTTTTTTCTGGCGCACCCGAAGAGATTCGAACTCCTGACCTTCCGGTTCGTAGCCGGATGCTCTAATCCACTGAGCTACGGGTGCAGTTTGGTAAATATTATTTTACCTAGCGGGGAGATAGGGATTCGAACCCTAGAACGGGGTTTAAGCCCGTTAACCGCTTAGCAGGCGGTCCCAATCGTCCACTCTGGCATCTCCCCTAAAGATGTTAATTAACCCGCTGAGGTTTGTAGCGGAGGGAGAGGGATTCGAACCCCCGGTGAGCTTACACCCACTACGGTTTTCAAGACCGTTGCCATCGTCCACTCGGCCATCCCTCCTCTCTCCAAGAGGGTCAACAGTTTGCAAGTATATCATGCCCCCATCCGTCTGTCAACCTTTTTTTAAATTTTCTACTATTATTGTATCTGTCACCTCTCTGAGGTAAAATCTATCTTATCTACTCATATTATCTTTAAATGGAGGTTAACATGCGCCTAGAGAAGCAACGTCAAGCCGAATTAGCCCGCCGCCAAGGCAGTACCAAACGCACAATTTTACAGATCATCTGGTTCGCCATCGCCTTTGCCATCGCCTATTTCGCCGCCAATATCATCTTTGATGCTGGTTATATCGATAAACGCGTTATTACCCGTAGTCTCACCTTTATTAGTAATCGTGTCTACCGTGACTACTTTGCCACCGGCATTGTCGTCTTCGCTATCTTCTTAGTCATCCAATTTTTTATCCAATTCGGTTTCTTATTGGGTAATCCTGACGGCCGCCGTAAAACGGGTCATGCCTCGGCCCGAGCCCAAACTGAAGATCCTCTCGAAAATAGGTTCGACACGTAATTTCCTGTATCAATAAAACAAGAAAGAGGGGCTTCCCCCTCTTTCTCTTATCAACTACTCCCCATCTTTCAACTTTAATTGCCGGTACCCTTGATGCCAATAAATCAAGGGAGGTTTTTCTTCCTGCAATACCGCGCTCGCCTGCACCTCGCCTAAATATAACATATGCGTCCCCGCCTTAAAACGGTCATAAATCGTGCAATCTAGCCACGATAACGCATCTTCTAAAATTGGTGCACCCGTAACGGCCGTTCCCCATGACCCCTGCGCAAACCGATCCTCATCTTTGATCCACGCAAACCGATTCGATAAATCTGTCTGCTCTTGATGCAAAATATTCACCGCAAACACAGCCCCCTCCTGCTCTAATAACTCATACGCATGATGACGCTCATCAATCGCCACCATAATCAATGGCGGCTCGGGCGAAATCGAAACAAACGCGGAGACAGTTAACCCATGTCGCTGTTCTCCCGCCTTAATTGTCACAATCGTTACCCCGGCTGGAAAATGGCGCATCGCTTGCCGAAACGCCTCTGATGTAATACTCACAATAACCTTCCTTTGCTATATCCAACTATAATTCCAAATAACGACGTACAACCGCCGCAATATCAATCAAGCTCTCAATCCCCTGCCCCAATGCTTCATGCCCCTCTCCCACCAAAATCGTAGGGACAGGGTATGATGTATGTTGTCTTTGGCTCTTATCTTCGATGTTGCCATGATCGCTGGTAATAATCAATAAGCCAGACTTATCTGGCCACGCCGCCAATAATCCCCCCAACACGGTATCTAACATCTCCAGATGCGTCCGCGCTTTGGCCAATGACCCACGATGCCCCCAACGATCACTCGGCCAATGTTCAAAAAAACTAAATGTATACCTTCCCGCTAACATCGCCAATCGCTCCCCTGCCTCATCTAACCCCAAAATAGGTAAATCATCATACCCAAACATATCATGCCACGCTTGATTCGTGAAATCAGGACTGACCGCCTCCCCTAACCGCAGCGCCTCAATCCCTAACAACGGCACGCCCGCCGCCTCGGCCGCTAACGGTACTGCCGATAACAACCGTCGCCCACTACGTATCCCCTCAAAAAAAGCGGGCGGGTATGGCGATAACAGCCCCGCCCGCCCACCATTAGCTGTCACCTCATGAAATAATGTCCCCCGTTGAATCTCCGCCGCTACAGCTGGATTGGGCTTCGGCCCATAATGCTCGCCCACTGCCTTGGCCACATTGCGACCAGTTAATATCATTGCTTGGCCGGTCGCACTTTGTGGCCGCCCCTCAACCCCCACAGTCGTCTCCGTCGGTACGAACGTCGCCCGCCCTCGGCTCCGCCGTTGGCGCGCCACTGACCACCCCTCACCTAACAAACGGGTTAGATGGGGCATATCGGCCGTTACCAACGGATTCACTGCCGCATCATTCTCCCCCAAACCAACCCCATCCATAAAAAAAATATGTACAAATCGTTTCATCATCTCCATTATCCCTCGATTAAGATAAAAACTCAACCCTCTTTCATTGACAAACTTGTAACCCACCAGTACAATCCCCTTATGTCAACTCCAACTTCACCCACAAAAATCGAACACCTCCTCAACCCACAAGATCCCACCGATGCTTTGCGTTGGTATTATGCTCATAAACGTGGCACCCAACTATTCGTCCAGCCAGAAAATAATCCCACTAGCTATCTCGCTTTTTCCCGCATCGGCTGGGACCTCTTTCGCTTCTTACTCACCTACCATTTCCCCCCTTCCCCAGAAGCAACCGCCGATCTGCTATACACCCACCTCTCAGCTGATACCTCTCTCTGGATCATTGGCCCCGCCACCGATTACAATCTTCTTTCCGCCTTCTTCACCATCCAATCACACAAAACTCTCCACCTCTACACCTACGACCACGGCCAATCATTAGCCCCCCACATCAATGTCCTTGTCCAACGGAAAACCAGCGCCAACGGCTTTCCCCAGTTTTATATTGAGCAACCTGATACCAACGGAGAACTCACAATCGCTGCTTCAGCCACACTCAATTGGCAATCCCCTCATTTTGCGGAGCTCAATGTCCAAACCGAAGCCGCCCACCGTCGCCGCGGCTGGGGCCGCGCCGTTGTCGCCGCCCTTACGCAATATGTCTTAGCCCACGGCCGTACCCCCCTCTATGCCGTCGTGGATAACAACGCCCCCTCACATCGCTTAGCCACCACCCTCGGCTACCGTGATACCGGCTACCGCGAAATGATGCTTGAGGCAACCCTTCGCCCCCAGCCCTAACCCCCTCTCCATTATCGCTTTCTTCACGCCCGTGAATAAGCCGAAAAATAATCGCTACCCCCATTGACTTTGGTTTCGCCCCATGTTAAATTGTAGTCATAACAAGTTAGGTCGCACGAACAACAACCACTTATTCTAAATTCTGTGTACACAACCGAACAAGAATATTATAGTCGCCTTCATATGCAAAGGCTTGGTTCGTGCTGTCTCTATCACAACTGTATTGGTATTAGTATTTTTTGGAGGTAAGTAACATGTTTCGCAAATTAGGTATTGTCAAATGGTTTAATCGCATCAAAGGCTACGGCTTCATCGAACCCAAAGATGGTGGGCAGGAAGTCTTTGTTCATTACTCAGCCATTGATGGTGAAGGGTATCGCAATCTTTATGAAGGTGACTCTGTAACCTATGACGAAATCGACAATGGCCGTGGCCCCCAAGCCCGCAATGTTCGTTCTCGTCATTAAACAGCGCCCCTAAGTAACAGGCTCCTAAGTTGTTTAGAAAAGTATAAAACCTTTCATTTAAACAACTTCAACGCATTAAAAAAGTTATGTTCAAGTCCAAATGTTGAAACGATTTCGTTTAATGCCCTAAGTTATTATGAAAAAATATTTGTGACTTATACTCAACTAAAAAGTCACAAATATTTTGCAATAATTACTTAAAACACCCCAACCCATTTTGTATTGTAACATCATCAAAGGCAAGGTAACGTCTTGCTACTAAAAAGACGTTACCTCTTTGATTCAGATTCTTTGTATCGGTATTTGATTTATATTAGTTGTGGAGGTATTCATCATGAGTAAACAACTTGGCATCGTCAAATGGTTTAATCGTATTAAAGGCTATGGCTTTATTCTGCCTGACACAGGTGGCCGTGATGTCTTTGTTCATTATTCCGCTATTGATGGCGACGGGTATCGTAATCTATATGAAGGTGAAAAAGTCACTTTTGAGGTTATTGACAATGGCCGCGGTCCCCAAGCCCGCAATGTTGCCCACGCCGCTGAGCACGCCTTAGCTGAAGTTGCTATGGCCAATTAGTTATAAATTTTCCTCATTAGAGGTCTTCAAAGCAAAAATGCCGGCATTGCCAGGCATTTTTGCTTTTTTATCGCCAAATTCACAGATTGCTCTTGGCAACTTTGATATCGTTGCGTATAATGTCACTATGAGTACAAATAAAAAAATCCTGGTTGTTGATGATGAAGCAAGTCTTGTTGATTTATGTCAATTAATCTTATCGACAGCTGGTTATCAAGTGCGCGGTGCTAATAGTGGCAAAGATGCGCTCAATCTAATAGATGAAGAGATGCCTGATCTCGTTTTGCTCGATGTCATGATGCCGGGCATGAATGGGATCGAAGTTTGTCGTCGTATACGGGAAACGGCCGAGGCAGAATCCCCTTACATTATCATGTTTACCGCTGATGAACGTGAAAGCACCCGCAAAGATAGTATGGCCGCTGGTGCTAACGCCCTACTCACCAAAGATACAGCTATCGTCGATCTCCCCACCAAACTAAGCCCCTATTTAACCGCTTAAAAACTCTCCCCCCCAGCAAAAACTTGATCTGAACGCCGTTAAAGCCCCTCCTCGGCCCGAATATGCGCCAATAACCCCCGGCACCCATCACTCACCAACTCATACACATAATCAAAGTTCCCCGTGTAATATGGATCCGGCACATCTATCACCTCCGCTCGCTCCGCAAACGACAACAACATATGCAAACGAGGATGCGTCCCAAAACGAGCCTCTAAATCCGCTTTGTTTTGACTATCCATCGCAATCACATACGTTTTAGGCGTCATATCCCGCTCGGCCACCTGCCGCGCTCGGCCATCATACGGCACCCCATGCTTGGCCAAAATCTGTCGCGTCCCCCGATGCGCTTTCTCCCCCGCATGCCAGCCACCTGTCCCCGCAGAATCAACCTGAATCTGCTCAGCTAAACCCGCCTCTTTCACCATCTGCTGAAAAACAGCATCAGCCATCGGCGACCGACAAATATTACCTAAACAAACAAAAACAACCTGAACCATCCCTCTCTCCTACCTTAAACTATAATTTAAGACCAAGTCAGCCTATAAGCCGCATCCTGTACTGTAAACAGCGATCGTCATCTATCTGGGAGGGCCATTGCTGACACTCTCTAGCAGTTTACCCGAAAGTCAACTGGTACGAGCCGCACCACCAACTAGGCCAAAACCTAATCATTTCTTTCTGCTTAACCTTGCTCCTGGTGGGGTTTACCAAGCCAAAAACATTACTGTCTTTGCTGGTGGTCTCTTACACCACCCTTTCACCCTTACTACCCAAAGGTAGCGGTCTTCTCTCTGTTGCACTAGCCATCAGGTCACCCTGCCCGGCTGTTAGCCGGCACCATGCTCTACGGAGTGCGGACTTTCCTCGACATACAGCCATTAATGGGTATGCCGCAACGATCCAGCCAACTTGGTCTACCCCCAATCCTAACACCCTCGCCCCAATTAAGTCAACCTTTTGCTTATTTTCCACCACCACAATAACTTGACTTTATCCCCAATCTGATGCACCATACCATGCAATCAATTTATCAATCAACTTCAAAAATACAGAAACCCATCATGTTCGACCTACAACTTTTTATCTTACTAATTCTCATCTCCCTCCCCGGTACCATCATCGCTATCCGTCACCAAATGGCTACCCTCCACCCCAAACTTGTCGCCCAAGACCCTAAAACCCCTTCACTCCCTATCCTCACCTCGGCCGCCCTCGCCCAAACCCTCCTCATCCTCCTCGCCGCTGCCGCCCTCGGCACCAGCCTCGGCCCCACCGTCGGCTTCGACGCCCCTGTCCTCCGCGCCATCGCCCATGTCCAATCCCCCCTCCCTCACCTCAAACAACAACTACCCGCCTTCCTCATCGCCATCCTCGGTGCCCTCATCACCCTCCTCCTCTACTACCGCGTCTTCCGCCCTTGGCTCTCCCCCCAAACCGTTCTCGCTACCGAACAAATGCGCCGCGACCTCGGCCTCCCTGCCCGCATCCTCTTCGGCGGCATCGTCGAAGAAATAATTTTCCGCTGGGGTCTCCAAACCTTCATCGCTTGGTTTGGCCTCCAACTCGTCGGCCAAGCCACTTCCACCGTCATCTGGACCGCCATCATCCTCGCCGGTATCGCCTTCGGCCTCGGCCACCTCCCCGGCTTCGTCGCCAGCGGCCAACCCCTAACCCGCCCCGTCATCGGCACCGCCATCCTCCTTAACCTCTTCCTCGCCATCACTTGCGGCTGGCTCCTCTGGCAATTCGGCCTCTTCCCCGCCATCCTCACCCACGCCCTCACCCACCTCTTCTGGTGGCCCCTCGAACAAAAATACACACCCATCCCCTAGAAAGTGCAATTTATTAAAAGGTCTGTTTCAACCCAACAAAAATTCCAAAACCATATTCCAATTGGCCAAATCTACCCGCCTCCAACCAAGCACCTCTCCTCACTTCACCAACACAAAAAAAATCCGTCAAATCCCCAAAATCCGCGTCAAAATCCACCGAACCCAATCAAACCAGCCCCCAACTCAAAGACACCTACAGAATATATGCAACCACACCCCACTCCAATCACTTATTCCGATACATAATAAAAACCCCCACCCCTACCGCCAACGCCACCAACAACAACACGCACAAAGCAATAACAACAACCTCAAATAAACCAACTACGACCATAAAAATCTCCTTATCAATATCCACATCGCTTGTCCCACAAACCACAACGCACATAAAGTACTAATAACCGCCGGAATACCCCAAATTACAGCCGCTACTGGCGCATACTGCGCCGTCAAATCCGTCCCATGCCGATCCGCCAACGACGAAAAAACAGTTGGCCACAACAACCCCGCCACCAATATCGGTACCAACGCCGACGACACCGCTACCATCGCCGATACCATCCCCGGCCAACGCTTATGCACAGCATAAACCGCCAACTGCTCAAGCACAACCACAACCCCTACAAAAACCAATACAATTAATGCCAATATACCCATAAATAAAATAGCCATACACTATTATAGCATCAATTTTCCCCATCCTCTACCCCATCACAACTCTATCCCCAACCGCCAATAACGCCGCCCCCCACTCCGCTCAAAACCCAACCGCTCATATAAACCAATCGCTCGCTTATTCGTTAACCATACGCCCAAATCCACCCGCTGCGCCCCCGCCTCGGCCAACCACCGCAACCCCTCCGCCGTCAACGCCCGCCCAATCCCCAACCCTTCCGCCGCCGCCACCACCCCAATCGGCTCAATCTCTCCCCGCTTACCATTCAACTGACACCACGCCATCCCCACCACTTCCCCACCCCTAACCGCAAATAAAATATCTTCCGGCTCATCCAAACCCGCCACCACCTCATCCTCATCATACGGCTGATACCACGGCCACTGCCCAAAACTCGCCTCATACACCGCCAAAAACGCCGCCACCACCCGCTCCTCATCATCCCAACGCCGTCCCACCACCCCCGCTGGCCATCGCACTGTCGGCAACCCACCTAAATCATGTGTCAACCACACCTCATCATGCTCCGTCTCAAACCCAACTTTCGTCAAAAATATCTCCATGCCCACACCCACTGGCTCATTAAGCCCCACACTCAATGCCTGCCCACCCTGCCTGCCCACCCACGCTCTACACTGCCCCACTAAAGCCCGTCCTACCCCCTTTAATCGTTCCCCCACGGCCACCCCCACCACCATCTCCCAAACTCCGATAAGACCAGGCACAGCCGCTACCCCCGCATACCCCACCACCGTCTCTCCCCACAACGCCACCCAAAAACCACCATCCTCGGCCACATACCCCGCCACATCCCACCACGCCCCCGCCACCGACGATGCCCCTAACTGCAACTCAGCATACAACGGCCCTACCTCTGACCAATACCTCTCCTCAAAAACAACAATCCGTAACGCTGTCACATGGAAACCTCATCCCTTCCGTTTCGATAACGCTAATACCCAAATAGCCACCCCACCGACAACACCAATGAACGCCACCGCCAATCCAATCACCCAACCTAAACTGTTCGACTCTTCCTCAACCGGCTCCTCATCTTCAACCACAGTTTCCGTCACCACCGCGGTCACCTCTTCCCCAGCCCTCGTTTCGGCCACCATCGCCAGCGCCGTCGCCTGCAACGCCGCCTCCGCCGTCGCTTCTGGCCCCGGCGTGGCCGTCGGGGTCTCCGTCGCCCGCCGCGTCGGTGGCATCATCATCGCAAATGTCGGCACCGGCGCTTGCGTCGGCAACATCGTCGGCGTTGGATACAAATCTGGCGGCGCCCCCAACCATGCCAACCACTCATACTCAAACTCAATGGGCGTTATCCCTAACGCCTCCTCAAACGCCCGCTCATCCCCCATCCCTGCTTCATAATTAGCCAACACCGCTGATAACCCTTCCGCCCCATACGCCTCAACCAAATATGTCACCGCACTCAACCCCTGCGCATAAGATTGGCGTACACTAGCCTCTTCATTACCAAAGCTACCTGTTAACGACCACAACGGAATCCGCTCCCCATTTAATATCTCTGTCTCAACTCGCCTTAATACGACACTATTATCTGAAAACTCCAAATATTGCGCCAATCCTTCGTTTAACCACGCCGGCGGACTACTCAACGGATGGTACGTCACCTGAAAAAAGTACAAATGTGCCACTTCATGCGGGATCACATTATTTAACCAACTCTCACTCGGCCGACTCCCCTCCACAATCTGCGTCGTAATCCCCATACTCGAAAACGCCTGCCCCCCAATAAAATCATTTACAAACGTATGCCACGTCTCAAACGCCTCAAAATCATTGTAAATAATAATCCGCAACTGATCTTCAATCTCGACCCCAAACAACTCCTTCTGCTCATTCACCGACCGCTCCGCAATCGCAAACACCTGCTCCCCAAAACTCGCTGGCCGATCATACCACCACACCGCAATCGCCTCGTTCTCCTTAACCTGCCAATCAAAACGAATATCATCATACCGATACAACATCTCGTCACTCTGCACAAAATCACCCGAAGCCAGCTTCACTTCCCACCGATATAATACCGGCATACTTGGCGGCGTTGTCACATCAGTTGTATCCCACTCATAAACCAAGCTCACCTCATTCCCCGGCTCAATATCAATCACAACCTGATTCGTTGACGTCGATCGAGGCGCTCCCGTCAATATCTTAGCACTTACAATCTCATCATTGGGACTGCTAACAACCGTTTCAAATGTCGTCCCATCAGGGAAATTGTTCTCAATCAATGTTTCCCCAAACGTCACATCACTTGTTACCTGAGCCTCTGCTTGCCATGTATACCCCCCACCAAACAAAATGACCATCCCCATCACCACTAATATTCGTTTTATCATCATCACTCCAATTCTAACCGCCGCCCCTGTCGCACCGTAACCGGCGAACCATCCGCTACAAAAGCAGATATCGGCTCGGCCTGCAACGCCTGCTCAAATTCTGTCCCGTACAAACTCGCAATATCACAATCAAAAACCACATCCTTAACCGCCCACACATTCCACGGCGGATGCTCAACTTGATACTCAACCGTCCCTCCATCCCTCTGAACCGCATACCCCCAATAATGTTCCGTAATAAACTCTTCCTCTGAACCAGCTGTTAATGGCTTGGCCTGCCCCACCGTCCGTGCCCGCATATAATGCCAACGCCGCTCAAAGCGCCACAAATACGCCGCCACATTTTCTCCATTCGGCTGATTCTCTAACCATGTATGCCGCATTGGTAAAGCAACATAATTCTCATTATAAAAAGCACGCGCCATCGAAGCAATAGCCAACCGCGGCACCAACTCCTTAATAAACACCACCCCTCGGCGCCAAGCCTCACCATCCCACCGCCGCACATAAAACCGTAAATTGACCTCCTCAAAGTTGACATGCCACGGCACCTTAACCCCCAACACCTTCGTGTTCAAAAACATGAAACCAACCATACTCACATACGTACGTCCCCCCCACTGATCAAGCTCCGTCCCTTGCGGTACATACGGCGCTAAAAACACCGGATCGATCTCATAATTAATCATCAACAAATGTCGCCACTCGGCCGTCAAAAATGCTCTTTTTTGTTCCATACCTGAATTGTACCGAACTTTGGCTCCCCCCGCCATCCCTCCCCCCTACCGTAATACAATCGGTAAGGAAACAGAATGTGCTAAACTCTCCCCACACACCAATCCCGTTCCCGACCACACCTCTACACCCGCCAACCACTCACTAACCACCACATCATCCGCCGGCAAACACCATCTCGTATGACGATAATCAAACAACACCACCGAATCTAAATAAGCCAAACCTGCTGGCACTGGCCCATCTAAAATGTTATTGTTCACCCTTAATTCTACTAATATTGGCCACATATCGGCCGTTACGGTCGGCCATTCTAACAACTGATTATGCTGAACATCTAAATGTGTCAACCCATTCCATTCACCCACCTCGGCCGGCAAGCCCAACAACCGATTATGGCTCACATCAACCATTTGCAACGAAGAGGCACTCTCACCAACCCCCACCAGCTCATTAATCTGATTATAACTAGCATCCAACACCTGCATCGCTGGGGGCAACTGTTCACCCGCCAATCTGGTCAACTGATTATGACTCACATTAACCTCTTTAACCGCGCTTAACGCCCCCCACCCATTCGGTAAATCAGTTAACTGATTATGACTCACATCTAAACTCACCAAATTCTGTAACTGACCCCACTCCTCTTCTAAACTGGTCAACTGATTATAGCTCACATTCAACTGAGTCAAGCTATATAATTCCCCTAAACTGGCTGGCAAATAACTCAAATCATTATCACTAACATCCATTTCTGAAAGATTAGGTAATTGCCCCATATCAACTGGCAACTGAGTCAAATCATTACCCGCCACATCCAAAACACGAAGATTAACAATTTGGGTTAAACTATTAGGCAAGCTCACTAACCGATTATTACCTAAATATATCTCCCATAAATGCCACATATCCCCAATATTTTCGGGCAAACTTTCAATTTGATTGTCCGCTAAATCCAACATCGCTAACTTATTCAAACTAAAAACCGCTTCTGGCAATGATGTGAACGCATTGCCACTTAATGATAATCGTTGTAACTCGCTTAAATCCATCACCACAGCTGGTAATGAGGACCACCCCATCTCTCTAAGATGCAGCTCTTTCAAGGAACTTAAACCACTCAATTCATTCGGTAAACTACTTAACGGATTATCACTTAGATCCAAAATTTGCAAACTATCCAACTCGAAAATTGGTGCTGGTACAGACTCAAACGCATTGCCATCCAATGACAAAACCGCCAAAAAAGGAATTTGGCCAACTGTTTCTGGCAAGGCACTTAACTGATTATTACTTAAATACAGATATTCTAATCGTAAATCCCCAATCCCACTCGGCACACTACTGAGCTGATTATCACTCATATTCAACAATTCAAAATTGAGTGTTGGCTGTAAAACAAGTTCCGGTATCGCCGTAAATTGATTATGGCTCAAATCTAACTCAACCAACCACGTCAAGTCAGACCACTCAGTAGGCCACGCTGATAACTGGTTATAACTCAAATCAATCACCCGCGTCTGGCTCGTCACAAGCCCAGCCCCGATTTCGCTCAAACCAATATTGCTTAAGTGCAACCGCCTCACCTCATCACCAACAAAAGCTTCAGGGACATTACCCATTGGATTGTTACTTAAATCTAACAACTGCATATCCCCAAACCCACTCAACACCATCGGCCATGACGTAAATTGATTATCATTCAAATACAACCATGCAATCGACAAATTGCCAAACTCGGCCGGCAAATCCCCCAAATCATTACCCCCCAAATCCAACCAATACAAACCACTCATCCCCTCAATATCACTCGGCAACACTGATAACCCATTATTCCCCATATCCAAAAACAGTAACCACGACAAACGATTCAACACCGTCGGCCAAACCTCAAACGCGTTATTATTGACATATAAATACTCCAATGCCCCCATTTGCTCCAGTTCAGCTGGCAATGAGTTCAGAAAATTATCATTCAGAGATAAATACCTCAAATTAGCTGCCGCCCCAATCCCTGCCGGTAATGAATGCAACTGATTGTTATTTAAATGCAACTCATCCAACCACGTCATCTGACTCCAATCAGCCGGCAAACTGCTTATTTGATTCCCATCTAAATACAAGGAATATAAATTGGACAAGCCCATCAACCCATCAGGCACTGCTTGCAACTGATTATCATTCAATATAACATAAGTTAAATTCGTCAATTCACTTATCTCATCCGGTATCGACCGTAACTGGTTATCATATGCCGATAAATCCTGCAAATTCGTTAATTGACCAATCTCGGCCGGCAATTGCGTAATCTCATTCTCCCATATGAACAACTCGATTAACGCCGTTAAACCACCAATTTCAGCCGGAATCTCACCCTGCAAATGATTAGCATGTAACCGCAACCGCGTAACATGCCCCCCATCACAAATCACACCATACCACGAACAAGGCTCATCATTTTGCAACCAATTCGTCTTGTTTAGCCAATTATCCCCATCAGTCGCCCCATATAAAGCGACCAAAGCCTCACACTCGGCCACCGAAACCCCCACCACCCCCTGACAATCCATCCCCTCCGCCGCCACACCACCCATCCCAGCCACCCATAAACACCCCACCACGACCATAATCCCAACTAATTTCTTCCACAAAGTCATTTTTTCACCTACAATGAACTAAATTATATTTTTCTGCTATTTTTTAACATCTTTAGCCATTATAGAATAAATCCCCCACCCACCCTCCACAAAAAGTCCACACTTTTATCCCCCTTCACCACACATCCCCTTTACCAAATCACCAACCCCCAAACAAATCAAAAAAATCCGCCAAATCCCCAAAATCCGCGTCAAAACCCACCAAACCTAATCAAACCAGCCCCTAAAACACGCTTAATACAACGTATTAAACAACATATCTCCAAGATAAAATATCAACAATATTTAGTTTAAACTTAAACCACAGGCAAACTAAAATAAAACGTCGATCCCACCCCAACTTCACTCTCGGCCCACATCTTCCCCCCATGTAACTCCACAAAACGCTTACTAATTGGCAAACCCAAACCCGTCCCCCCTTTCGCCCGTGTCATCGACCCATCCGCCTGCACAAACTCAGCAAAAATCTTCTCTAAATCATCTTTGGAAATCCCCATCCCCGTATCCGTCACACTAATTATAACTTGCCCCTCCACCTGCTCCGCCGATACCGTCACATGCCCTTCATCCGTAAACTTAACCGCATTCGATAACAAATTCAACAAAACCTGCCGTATCCGCGTCCGATCCCCAGGCACAGCTATTAAATCACCCGCGATCAAATGCTCCACCACCACCGGCTTATCCTTCACCAAACTATGCACCGTCGCCATCACATCTGGCACCATCTTCTGCAACTTAATATCCTCGATAAATAACTCCATCCGCCCCGCTTCAATCTTAGCCAAATCTAAAATATCATTAATCAAATCAAGTAAATGCTTGCCCGCATTACTAATCCGCTCCAACATCTCCGTCTGCCCCTCATTAACCGGCCCTTCAACCCCCAAGGTCAACAAATAAGTGAAATTGATAATCGAATTCAACGGTGTCCGCAACTCATGCGACATATTAGCCAAAAATTGCGTCTTTAACGCATTCGCATGTTCCGCCTCGGCCCGCGCGTCCTGCGCCATATCAAACAACTCAGAATTACGAATCGATATCGAAATCTGATCCGCCAACGTCTGCAACACCTGCACATCCTCATTCCGAAACGTCGCCAACTCCGTACTCTGCAAATCCAATACCCCAAAAATCTGCCCCCCAACCCGCAACGGTAACGCCAACTCTGATTTCGTATCCGGCAACCGCTCATCATAATAATAACGCACCTCTTGCGTCACATCATCCACCACCATCGGATCACCCGTCATCGCCACATACCCCGCAATCCCCTCATCCCCTAACTTCAAAACCGATTCCCGCCCCACTATATCCACCGCCTCGGCCGTATCCGCCGCCGCTACATAAATAACCCCCTGCGGCCGATCCACCAAAAAAATGAGCACCGCATAATAATCAAACGTCGCCCGCATCAACTCCGCAATCTGCGGTAACAACTCCGCCGGCGACAACAACGATGTAATCCCCTGACTCGTCTGTGTAATCAAATTCAACTGATTAACCCGCGCCGCCAACTCCGCCGTCCGCAACTGCACCCGCCGCTCCAAATCACCATACGACAAATCAATATCAGACGCCATCTGATTAAACGTTGTTGCCAACACCCCTAACTCATCCAGCCGCTCCACCCCTACCGTCACACTAAAATCACCCTCTTGTAGCTTTTGCGCCCCCTCATGCAAACGGACAATATCCATCGTCAACGGCCGGATATATCCCATATAAACCAAAGAGACCGCGATGATAGCAATAACGAGGGAAATGCCTAAGGTTGGTAAAACGGCCGTTGTCACCGGCGCCAACGCCTGCGACTGCGACTGCACCCCCACCACATACCAATCTAAATTATTAATCCCCTCCACCTCTGAAAACAATGCCACCCCCGTCAACAACATCGTCCCTTGTTCCGTCTCCAACGATGATAATCCACTAATCATCGCCTCAATATCAACCTCTTCCCCCTCTAACGCCGCCAACCGCTCCGGCGCATAGGTCACCACCCCTTCATTATTCACAATCAACGTTTGACTCGCATCATTAAACTGTAACTGATCAATAATCTGTTCAATCAAATGATAATCAAAACGGCTCAACAACACCCCTTCCCGACTCCCATTAATCATGACCGGTACTGCTAACTCTAAAAACTGCTGACCACCATCAGCCTGCGTCTGCACCGGCCCTTGCAAAAAGGTCGCTTGTCCCGCCTCCATCGCTTGCCACCAATTACTCTGTACGGCTAAATACGAAATCGGCAAATACGTCGCCGCAATAATCGCCCCCGCTTCATCAACCAACAAGAAATCATTCGTCACCCCCACACTCGTTAACAAATCCTCTTTTAACGGCTCAAATGTAAACGCCGTAATCCGATTTAAATCCACCCCCCGCACAATTTCCGTGCTACCTGGATCATCTTTACCCCGTGCCGCGCGCCACGCCTGACTATCAGCCGCTAATAACTGCTCACGCTCGGCCACCGAAAATCGATTGTACCCATTATTCGCCACCTGCACTTCCGTCTGCAAATCCGTTTGCTGCGCCAACGTATTCGCCCGTGAAATCTGTTGCCGCAACACCTGTTCAATCTGTTGCGACTGAGCCAAGGCCAACGTCTCTAAATTATGCTGTACCGCCTGTTCAAGTTCATCCCGCGCCAAAAAACTGCTCGTCAACGCTGTCACCAACGCCACCAACAATACCACAGCTATCACTAATAACGGCAAACTACGCGCAATCGATTTCATCTCTTATGATTGTACCTTTTCCAATCTACTATCTACCTAAGTTAATTTTCAAAAGGTTTTATCACTTTTTCTTACCAATCACCTCTGCTAGGCGATTATATTTGTGCAAAAACGATCTGGAAATTTACTTACTTTATTATACCTATCTTCTGCTCCAATGCACGACATAAATACCAATCAATACCAATCCCCCCCCGCCAATCTGTTCCCAGACTAATTATTGCCCCAATAAATCGCTCCCCCCCTCCACCTTACCCACTCGTCACCTCAGGCACCGGCCCAATCGCATTCCGCCCAATAATCTCCAACGCCGTATCCCCCGATGGCGGCTGCATCAACCCCGCCCGCACATCCCGAAAATACCGTTCCAAAGGCAAAGCCCGCGTAATGCTCGACCCACCCGCAATCCGCAACGCCTTATCCGTCACATCATTCGCCGTCTCCGTCACCAACGTCTTCGCCGCCGCAATCCGTGGGAAAAATGCCGCTCTCTGCTCATTATCCCCCGTCCACTCGGCCGCCACATCAAACAACAACGCCCGCGCCGCCTGCAACGCCAAATCAATCTCCCCAATCTGCCGCTGAATCTTCGGCAACGTCGCAATCGGCTTCCCCAACGCCGTCGGCACCCGCTCCAACGCAAACTTAATCACCGTATTCCGTGCCGCAATCGCCGCCCCCAAATAAACCGTACACATCACCATCGGAAACCACATATTCGGCGTCCTCGGCCCCTTCCCCCGCTCCACCACATGCCCCCCCGGCACCCACACATCCTCAAAAATCACATCATGACTATCACTCGCCCGCAAACTCAACGACTCACTCCACGTCTTTTTCCACTCAATCCCCTCACGCCCCTGCTCCACCAACAACACCCCCGGCTCATCACCCACCATACATTTCACCAACATATGCGTCAGATGCGTCCCCCCCGTCGACCACGTCTTATGCCCATTCAACCGCCAACCATCCCCCTCGGCCACCGCCACCGTCTTGAAAAAATGCCCCCGCGACGGACTCCCCATCGCCGGCTCACTGGCCAAATTGTTGAACAACGCCCCCTCCTCCACCACCAACCGACAAAATTCACTCATATGCGCCTCCGACCAACTCCCCACCTCGCGCCCATGCCCAAACACATGCATCTGCATCCCCGCCACCATCGCCGTCGACGCACTCCCCTGCGACAAAGCCAAATGCGCCGCCAAACAATCCCGCAACGATAACCCCTCCCCACCATATTCACGCGGCACACTCAACGCCAAATACCCCGAATCCCGCAACGCCTGCACATCCTCCGCCGGCAACGCCCCCTCCTTATCCGCTTCATCCGCCCGCCCCTCAATATCTTCCGCCAACCGCCCCGCTACACTTACAAAATCTTCTCGTTCCATTCGCAATCAAGCTCCTTCAATCTACAATTATCAATCTCTACAAATTATCATCTTCATTTAACACCCAGCAAACATCCATTCACCAAGCAATTTTTATCATAACCAAACCCCACCCACCCAACATATAATCCTATCATGAAACCACCCCCCCCCGCCGATTTTCTAATCCCCTGCCCACAATAACACACTCCCCTTTCATCAAAAAAATCCGTCAAATCCCCAAAATCCGCGTCAAAATCCACCAAACCCTACCCCATACACACAATCACAATAGCACATTCCCTACCACTGTCATTCTCGCGCACGCGGAAATCCACTTACAACCCCACCCCATACAAAACATCCCTCATACAAAACACCCCCCAATCACCCTCATCACCAACTGTAACCAACTTTACACCCCTTTTGTACACAACCCCACAGCATTACCCCCTCCCATCCCCTATAATAATAACAACTGAAACGAAAAAGCTAAGATAAACAAATTGGTTCTCCTTTTCCTCCTCTACAAAAAGCCCCCTGCGCGGGGCTTTTTTGTTGCCCCCAAGCAAAACAACCCCCAATCACCCACCAAACACCCCACCAAACATCCCCTCACCAACAAAAAAATCCCAAAATCCCCAAAATCCGCGTCAAAACCCACCAAACATCCTCCCACCAAATCCTACCTCCAACAAAACA
>DATHYN010000133.1:0-1449 GCA_035459145.1 Anaerolineae bacterium
ACCTACCAAAACATCACCCCCACCTACCCGGACACCATCTACCCACACCTCCACGCCCCTCCCGGACATCAGCACCACGCGCACATCCCCCCTCCCCAATAGCAGTATCACCTACGATCAAGTGCTCATCCCCGCCACCACCTTCATGATGGGTAGTAACGACGGTCAGAGCGATGAAAAACCCATCCATGAAGTCAGACTAGATGCTTTCTGGCTAGACAAGACAGAAGTGACCAATGAGATGTTTGCCACGTTTGTTAATGCCACCAATTATAAGACGACAGCCGAAGAAAAAGGAGAATCATATGTATATAATGGCTCATTTTGGGATTCAGTTTCTGGTGCCTATTGGCAAGCTCCCACAGGGCCAAGTAGCAATATTAATGGATTAGCGAATCATCCAGTCATTCACGTCTCTTGGCATGATGCTCACGCCTATTGCCAATGGGCTGGCGGGCGGTTGCCAACGGAGGCCGAGTGGGAACTGGCCGCCCGTGGACCAAACGTATTAACATACCCTTGGGGTAACACATTTGACGGTCAAAATCTGAATTACTGTGATAATCAATGTGAATTTGACCATAAAGATAATGATTTTAATGATGGCTATCAACAAACAGCCCCCGTCGGTAGTTATCCCACCGGAACCAGCCCATACGGTGCTTTAGATATGACCGGTAATGTCTGGGAGTGGGTCGCTGATTGGTACGCTAGTGACTATTATACCAATTCACCAATAAACAACCCCCAAGGGCCAACTTCAGGCAATGAAAGGGTTTTGCGCGGGGGCTCTTGGTACGTTACGTCGGACTACGTCCGCGCTGCCATCCGCGGCAGGTTCATTCCAGTTAACGGGTTCATCCTCATTGGGTTTCGTTGCGCGAGTAGTTTCCCTTAATTCTGTTTTCTGAATTACTGATTTCTTGAAACGGCTTGGTTAAAGAACTCAAATGATGACATAACATTTAGTTACCACACGAACGAATCGCAATTTTAATATGGAATGTTGCTGGATTCACTCTGGTAGACACCTGTAAATAACAACAATTCCCCCTCGGCCTCCCGCCCCTCCTCTCCCATCCCCCCGCCCTCCAGCTCAGCCCCAACGTACCGGCGAGGCATCCGACGCCTAACCTTCTGTAATGACGCGGCATCATGCGCCTACACTCACCCGTCCCCGCCTAACCCTCTCTCGCATGATGCCGCGTCCCCCCTAATATCACCTCTCTTACCACCTCCCCTCGGCCTCCCGCCCCTCCCTCCTCCATCCCCCGTCCCAGCTCAGCCCTAACGTACCGGCGAGGCATCGCGCGCCTAACCTCCCTAAAAACTTCATACCATCTCTCGCGCGATGCCTCGCTCCCCTAACCTCACCTCCCGCATCCTACCCCCTCGGCCCTCTGCCCCGCCACTCCCATCCTCCGCCCCCGCGCCAGCCGTAACGTAATG
>DATHYN010000134.1:0-29243 GCA_035459145.1 Anaerolineae bacterium
ACTCGCTCTTGGTGAAAATCTGATACAATTATCCATGATGATAGTTCTCCTAAATAAACTTCTTGGTCGAATTTATTTTACACGGAAAACTATCATCGTCATTTTTTTGATTGTCCCTTTATTTGTACAAAATTTAGGTAGCTAAAAGCAAATATATAAATAGAGACTCTGTTACCTGTGTGGGCCACTTAATCACTTTTTGCTTGTAGGTTATATTCAGTACACCCAACAATGATACCCGCAACATTGTCCACTCTCCTCAATCGATTTTACTAATCAGAACAAAAATGAGACACTGTTGTTGGCTAAGAAACAGCACCATCCAAAAAAAACGTCAAATTTATTTCAACCATTATTACAAAAAATCGCTTCCCAAACGCTTCCAAGAGAGCGCATATTCTGAGTCACTCTCAAATCTATCAAAAAAAGTCGCCTTTGCAATCCAGTTTTCTCCCCTGTAATGGACAAAATATCTGCCCAAACAGACAAATTTTTTCACCCAGTAAAACCAAGGGGAATATATGGAAAAACAATCCCTTTTTGACAACAAACAGCACTTATATGGGTTTCGTTATCAATTCGTTATCAACCTATACAATTTTTTTGCACCGCTAATTTTCAACTATTTCAGCCCCCCACAGGCTCCCCCCCCAATAACGTCACCTCACGGCCGCTAACGAACACCGTTCATTAACACCACTCACTAACGCCGTCTGCTAACGCCCTCCCCTCACCACAGCCTGCCAACCCCGCACCCCCACGGCCACCACCGTCACCGCCAACAAGAGCACAACCAACCACCAAACATAGCTATTCGTACCCCCTGTCGCCGCTGCCGCTGTCCCCATCGTCACCGCTGTCGGTACCCCAAAGTTCAGCCACACAGTCGCCTCGGCCGAGGGCCCAAACGACGTCACCTGATCATCCAACGTATATGTGAAGCTAACCACCCCACCCATCGCTGGTGGTGGCGTGTAATGGAACCCACCATCCGGCGTGAAGATCAACGTCCCCATAATCGGTGGTGTCACCACCGCCGCCGTCCATCCAATCGGCGCCGTCGAATCGACCCAATCATCCGCCGCCATCCCCACCAACGTCCCATTCGTATCACCCGTCAAATTCGTCGCTGTCGAACCAGCCCCGTCATTCAACGGATAATACAGTACCAAGCCCGGCTCACCACCCGACCACATACCACGGCGCGTGTCGGCGATATCCGTTCCACTACGGGCAAAATCCCACACATGAATCTCTTCAATCTGCGCCGCTAACGCATCAAAACTAGGTAACTGCGTCCCAATCAACGTATTGCTCGCCGCGAAACAGGTACTATCCGTGCCCGTACCGTCGACGGCACCATCAATATACAATGAGACGTTACCCGCCCCATCACGCACACCAGCCACATGATGCCAACTGCCATCATTCACTGTCGCCGCCGACGTCGCTACGGACACACCACCCTTCTGCCACACCAGATTGCCCCCAATAAGCCGCAACGCAAACTGATTCGACGCTCCCCACTGTGCCATAATCACCCCACTGGCGTCACTCGTATTCACCCACGCTTCAATCGTGTACGGCTGGTCACAATCCGTGTCGGAGAACATCTGTGTGTTCGTATCGATATAATCATTCCCACCATCTAAATCTAATGCCGTTCCTTTCCTAACTGGTGTATCAGGGTCATAATCCACCCCAAATCCAGCATCATCCATCACCGCACTGCCCGTCACCACCGTCCCGACTTCTAACAGATAGTAGTTATTCGTCGCCACCGGGTTATCATTCACAGGGGTGACGGTGATGGTGATGACGGCCGTGTTGCTGGTTGCCGCGACCAATGCTGTTTGGCTAGCCCATACTTCTTGAGCACCACCGTTATGGGCAGCAACAATTTCTAAGTGACCATCCCCAGTCAAATCAGCAAAAATAACATCCATTGTCGCATTGCTTGCCCCACCAAAACTATCAAAGGCAGTGGCACCCAATGCTCCCGTGCCATCGTTTAACCAGATTTCATTAAGGTTTGCAGAATTTGCCACAACAACATCTAAATCACCATCCCCATCTACATCCCCTAAATCTAAATCTTCTGTATTTACAAATGCGCCAAAGGTATAGAAGGCGGCGGCACCAAAGTCACCGGTACCATCATTTAACCAAACTTCATTAGTACCAGAGCTAGCATGTGATAAGACAGCGTCTAAATCGCCATCACCATCCATGTCGCCTAGCTCAAGTTCGGTTGTGTTCTTTGTACCGGTGTTGAATGAATCATAAGCCACGGTACCAACATCGCCAGTGCCGTCATTCAGCCATACTTCCTGCGGACTACCATCGCCCCCGGCCGTGACCACATCTAAATCGCCATCCCCATCGACATCGCCCATAGTAACACCCCATGTCCGGCCACCACCAAAGGTTTGGTCAGCAACGGCACCAAGATTACCAGTACCATCGTTCATCCATATCTCATGTGACTGATTGAAGAATCTAGAAATGGCGACATCTAAATCACCATCTCCATCCAAATCCCCTAAAGCCACACCAGTACTATTGCCACTGGCACCAAAGCTATGGAAAGCGGCCACACCAAAATTGCCTGTGCCATCATTTAACCAAACCCCATTCGCTTGGGTACCATTAAAGTTGACGACCACAGCATCTAAATCACCATCCCCATCCATATCACCTAGTTGGATATCCGTGCTGTCCTCAGCCCCAAAGGTGTCATAGGCAGTTAAGCCAAAGTTACCTGTGCCATCATTGAGCCATACTTCTTCAGCTTGGCCACTAACATTAGCAATGACCACATCCAAATCACCATCGCCATCCACATCACCCACATCCATATTACGGCTATTGCCTGAACCAAAGGTATTGAATGGGGTTGGACTATAGACACCGGTACTAACCGCAAATGAATTGCCATCACTAATTTGATAGGTATAGGTTACCGTACCAAACCAATTCGCTGGTGGTGTATAGGTGAAACTACCATCCGGATTCAACATCAACGTTCCTGTCACCGGCAACGTGTATGTATACACGGCCAGCGGATCCCCTTCCACATCACTATCGATACCGTAGCCGGTATCTTCGCTAATGACGTTACCCGTAACCGGTGTGTCTTCGGGCGTCGTGTAATCGCCGTCGGTGGCGATGGGGGCGTCGTTAACGGCCGTTACCGTCACCGTCACCACCGCTGTATTACTCGATAAACCCCCACCTAAAGAACTCCCTGGATTGCTATACAACCAAGCAATCTGACTATCACTCAATACCTGATTATACACTTGCACATCATCCATCTCCCCCGTAAAACGATTGCCCCCCGCTTCAGCCCCAATCTGAATCGACGTCGCATTCACATCAGGTACACTCAAACTAACCACCCCCTGTGAACTTGTATAAACACCATCTTTATACAGACGAACCAACCGACTACCATCTTGCGTCACAGCAATCTGATACCATGTCCCCGCTGTCCACGTATGACCCGCCGATGCCACATAAGTGTTGTCAAAATGTGTTATCTCATTGCCATTGGGCAAATAGATTAACTTACGCGATGGTCCTGAATTATGCCATGTGAAAGCTCGATTCAGTGTCGCTGTCGTAAAATCTTTTACCCAAAACAGTACTGTATATTCTGTCAAATCAGTTGTTAATGCAGGAACAATCGGTAAGTTTATATAATTCGTCGCATTAAAATCTAATGCTGTTCCCGCTATACCAGGCACTGATAAGCCGTTTGTATTGCTCGTCATCGTCCCGTCTAAATTGTTAAAAACTTCTTCCACATTGGTTGACGCCGCATTATCGTCTAGTGGATAATGCGCCACCAAATCAGCCGCAGCCAGTTCATACGCAAATGTCACCACCCCGTTATAATTCAATGGTGGTGTATAATCAAACGATCCATCCGCCGATAACACCAATGTACCTGTAATCGGTGGTGTCACCACAGTCGCATCAGGTAATGGATCACCATCCACATCACTGTCTATACCATAGCCTGTATCTTCGCTGATGACGTTACCGGTGACCGGTGTGTCTTCCGGCGTCGTATAGTCGCCATCCGTCGCCACAGGTGCAGCTAAAATACCCATCGCCCGTTTCACTATTTTGCTATCTTCCTTAATACCACTAGCGCTCGCATCCCCCCAACCCATCATTGGCAATAATAATAAACCAACCATCAACAAAACAAAACCTAATAATGCACGACGAGTAACCATAGCTTTCTTCACCTTTCTAATCAATTAATACCTGCTAAAAAATTTTCGAGTTGTTGACACACAAGCTTCACACCAGCAAACAACTTACTTCCCCCCCATCAACACCATTATGCTTACGCCAACAAATAGCCACACCTATAGCATCATTTTATTATAACTAAATTTCAGGCCGACAACCTCCTTCCCCACCCCTATACCCCCACTAACAACTCCCACACCAACTCCCCAAACGGCAAAATTTAGTTTCGTTATCTATTCGTTATCAACAGATACAATTACCCAAAGCCCTATTTCCCCCTTAAACAAGCTGATTTTCCCCGATTTTTGTTGACATAATCTACTTCTCGGCCACCCCAAACCCTATTCGTGACAAGAACGTGACAAGCGTTGTTCAATCCATATAAAACCACTCATTCTCCCCACTACCACTGCCATTACACACACATTCACGGCCACAAACACGCCAGCAAACCCCTCGGCCCCTCCCCCCAAACAACACCGCCCCCCACCGCTCCCCCCCACTTAATTCACCGCAATCATTGTCCCACCATCAAACTATAATCAAACTTGCCCATCCGCTTCGACTCATTTGACTCACCACCACAACTAGATTCAGCTAGCACACGGTAATAATAATGATTCCCATCACCCACCACAGCCAGATGTGACCATGACAAAAGCGACCCATTCACAGCTTCCAACAAACTACTATCCCCGCCACCAATCGTGAAGTACGGATCTGTGGGACTCGACCAAATATTATAAATCGCCGCATTTGGCGTCATCTCCCAACCCAACAACGCATCATTTCCATTCACATCAATCGTTACCGGCCCTAATACGGGCACCACCACACACGGTTCCACCTCAACCGTTACTGTCGCTAAGTTAGAGTTGTCACCATCATTGGCATAATAAGTGAACGTGACCACCCCACTGGTATCAACTGCTGGGGTAAATGTAAAGGTGCCATTCGCTCTTAGATCAAGCGTCCCACTAAGCACATTGTCAACCAACTCGGCCGTAAACCCATCCCCTTCCACCAAATCAGTATCATTCCCCAACACCCCTGACCCTGTCACCACCAAAGGGATATTTTCCGTCGTTGTGTAAGCATCATCGACAGCCAGCGGGGGGTCGTTAACGGCCGTTACCGTCACCGTCACCACCGCCGTATTGCTCGTTGCTGTTATACCAATAGAATTCATATTCAATACCCACACCGCCCCACGGTAACTACCCCCGTCATCATCAAAATATGCCCCCACGGCCATATCCCCAACCCCATCTCCATCTAAATCTCCCAAATTAGCGAGCGCGTTACCAAAATAATCACTATCATCTAATACCCCACCAAAACCGCCCTCCGTAGCACTAATCTTCTGCTCACTCTTCACCGTCCCATCACTGTTCAAGAACAATATCCACACCGCCCCACGATTACTGCCCCCATCATCATCAGCATATGCCCCCACGGCCATATCCACCACCCCATCTCCATCTAAATCCCCCAAATGAGCTATCGCGCTACCAAATAAATCACTGTCATCTAATACCCCACCAAAACCGCCCATCGTAGCACTAATCTTCTGCTCACTCTTCACCGTCCCATCACTGTTTAAGAACAATATCCACACCGCCCCACGATTACTACCCCCATCATCATCAGCATATGCCCCCACGGCCACATCCACCACCCCATCCCCATCTAAATCTCCCAAATTGGCGAGCGCGTTACCAAATAAATCACTATCTAATACCCCACCAAAACCGCCCATCGTAGCACTAATCTTC
Organism: Anaerolineae bacterium; assembly: GCA_035459145.1. Lineage (GTDB taxonomy): Bacteria > Chloroflexota > Anaerolineae > Promineifilales > Promineifilaceae > DATHYN01. The sequence continues at coordinate 6,042 of DATHYN010000134.1, forward strand.
TGTTCACTCTTCACCGTCCCATCACTGTTCAAGAACAATATCCACACCGCCCCACGATTAATACCCCCGTCATCATCAAAATATGCCCCCACGGCCATATCCACCACCCCATCTCCATCTAAATCTCCCAAATTAGCGAGCGCGCTACCAAATAAATCACTGTCATCTAATACCCCACCAAAACCACCCATCGTATCACTAATCTTCTGTTCACTCTTCACCGTTCCATCACTGTTTAAGAACAATATCCACACCGCCCCACGACTATCACCCCCATCATCATCACCATATGCCCCCACGGCCACATCCCCAACCCCATCTCCATCTAAATCTCCCAAATGAGTGAGCGAGTAACCAAAATAATCACTGTTATTTAATACCCCACCAAAACCACCCGCCGTATCACTAATCTTCTGCTCACCGGCCACCGTCCCATCCCCAATATTAAACAAATTGCCGTCACTCACCACATACGTATACGTAACCACACCCGACCAATTCGTTGACGGCATATAGCTGAATGTACCATCCGTTTGCAAGGCAAGCGTGCCCGTCACCGGCAAGGTGTACGTGTAAACAGCCAAACTATCTCCATCAATATCACTATCAATACCATAACCACTGTCTTCACTGATGATGTTACCCGTAACCGACGTGTCTTCTGGCGTCGTGTAGTCGCCGTCAGTGGCGATGGGGCGGGTGTTAGGGAGGATCGAATCAAACGTAATCCCCGCAATCCCATTACTGGGATGCCCAGACGCATTTTCACCAGATAGACGATACACATCACCCACATTAGCTACCACATCCTCCCACCCCACCATCGCTCCGAACAATAAACTCACCAATCCCACGACCAAACCACACAATGAACGACGCGTAATCATAATTTTATCACTTTTTTAATACCTAACATTTAATAAGCTGTAACCAATAGCAACCCCAAACACCAAAACCATTCTTCAATGGCGTCTTGGCCGTTTCTTCCCTAAACAAAACCCTCTACACAAAGACCAAAACATAGTCGAATAAACTCTGTTGAACATACAATTGTAAGATATACCGAAAATATTGGGATTAATGCACTCAACAGCTTGACCATTATAACCACTTTTAGATAAATCCCTCCATCATCCCCAACTTACCCCCGCACCAACTATCTCCCCCCTTTCCCCAAGCATCCTATTAACTATTCACTATTCATATAATACAACTATCAAAACGCAATTTGCCCTTTTAGCCAAGGGCTTTATCCGTTTATTTATTGATACGATACGATTCTAAACCGGCACAATAACAAATATGATAAGCATATGAGAAGAACTAAATTGACACATTTACCTACCCAACATACACCTACTCTCTAGGAACTCAACTATTTTTCGACTATTTCCTGATCTGCACAGGCTCCCCCCACCAATAACATCACACGATATTAACTATGCCGTAAAGTCGTCCGCTAACGCCTCCCCGCACCCACCACGATCCGCCAACCCCGTACCCCCACGGCCACCAACGTCACCGCCAACAAGAGCACAACCAACCACCAAACGTAGCCACTCGTACCCCCTGTCGCCGCGGCCGCTGTCTGCATACTCACCGCTAATGGTATCCCGTAATTCAGCCATACAATCGCCTCGGCCGACGGCCCAAACGACGTCACCTGATCATCCAACGTATATGTGAAGCTCACCACCCCACCCAACGCTGGCGGTGGCGTGTAATGGAACCCACCATCCGGCGTGAAGATCAACGTCCCCACAATCGGTGGCGTCACCACCGCCGCCGTCCACCCAATTGGCGCCGTCGACTCCACCCAATCATCCGCCGCCATCCCCACCAACGTCCCATTCGTATCACCCGCCAAATTCGTCGCTGTCGAACCAGCCCCATCATTCAACGGATAATACACTGCCAAGCCCGGCTCACCACCCGACCACGTCCCACGACGTGTATCGAAGATATCCGTTCCACTGCGGGCAATATCCCACACATGAATCTCTTCAATCTGCGCCGCTAACGCATCAAAACTAGGTAACTGCGTCCCAATCAACGTATTGCTCGCCGCGAAACAGGTACTATCCGTGCCTGTGCCGTCAACGGCACCATCAATATACAATGAGACGTTACCCGCCCCATCACGCACACCAGCCACATGATGCCAACTGCCATCATTCACCGTCGCCGCCGATGTCGCTACGGACACACCACCCTTCTGCCACACCAGATTGCCCCCAATAAGGCGCAACGCAAACTGATTCGACGCCCCCCACTGCGCCATAATCACCCCACTGGCATCACTTGTATTGACCCACGCTTCAATCGTATACGGCTGGTCACAAGCCGTGTCGGAGAACAACTGCCCATTCGTATCGATATAATCATTCCCACCATCTAAATCTAACGCCGTTCCTTTCCTAACTGGTGTATCAGGGTCATAATCCACACCAAAACCAGCATCATCCATCACCGCACTGCCCGTCACCACCGTCCCTACTTCTAGTAGGTAATAGTTATTCGTAGCCACTGGATTATCGTTAACGGCCGTTACCGTCACCGTCACCGTCGCCATATTGGAAACACCCCCTGCCGGCCCATTCATAAATAACAGCCAAACCACACCTCGATTTAAACCACCATCATCATCAGCATCAGCACTAACAGCCATATCCACCACACCATCCCCATTCAAATCACCTAAACTAGTAACATTAATGCCGACGTAATCATTATCATCTAAAGCACCCCCAAATCCCCCCACTGTATCACTGATTTTTTGATGCCCCTTTACCGTTCCATCATTATTCAAGAACAGAACCCAAACAGCACCTCGGTTTAAACCACCATCATCATCCTCCATAGCACCAACAGCAATATCTACCACCCCATCTTGATCAACATCGCCTAAGCTAGCAACAGATGTGCCGAAATAATCTGCATTATCTAGAACACCGGTAAAACCACCAACCGTATCACTAATTTTTTGATGCCCTTTCACTGTCCCATTGCTATTCAAGAAAAGAATCCAGACAGCACCTCGATAAGCACCCCCATCATCATCCAAATTGGCACCTACGGCTATATCGGTAATACTATCCCCATCAACATCACCTAAATTAGCCACAGAGCGTCCAAAGTAATTAACGTCATCTAAAACACCGGTAAACCCACCTTGCGTATCACTGATTTTTTGATGTCCTTTCACCGTCCCGTCATTATTCAGGAAAAGAATCCAGACAGCACCACGATCAATGCCCCCATCATCATCTCTGTAAGTTGGTACCGCTATATCAACCACACCATCCCCATCCAGATCACCCACAGTATCGATACGACCAGCCCCAAACGCATTATTATTAGTCAAAACACCAGTAAAACCACCTTGCGTATCACTAATTTTCTGATGCCCTTTCACCGTCCCATCACTGTTCAAAAACAAAATCCAAATCGCGCCTCGATCCGTACCTCCATCATCATCTGCAAAAGCAGATACCCCAATATCAGTGACCATATCACCATCTAAATCACCTAGATTGACAATTCCCAAACCAAAAAGATCACTGTCGTCCAAAATACCGGTAAACCCGCCTTGCATATCACTAATTTTCTGATGGCCTTTCACTGTCCCATTGTTATTCAAGAACAAGATCCAAACCGCACCACGGTTGACGCCCCCATCATCATCGGCATAAGCCCCCACCGCAATATCTGTCACCCCATCCCCATCTAAATCACCTATATTAGCAAAGCCTGCCCCAAAGCGTTCAAAATCATCTAAAATCCCTGTAAAACCACCAGCTGTGCTACTGATTTTAGCCTCGCTAGCCACAGTGCCCCCAAGGCTTATCTCTTGGATACCATAGGTAAAGGTTGCCACGCCAAACCAATTTAACGGTGGCGTATATTGGAAATCACCATTATTGTTAAGTACTAAACTACCAGTAATCGGATTCGTATTGGTGTAAACGGCTAAGGGATCACCGTTCACATCACTATCAACACCGTAACCACTATCTTCACTGATGATATTACCCATGACCGCTGTGTCTTCAGCCGTTGTATACTCCCCATCTGTCGCTACCGGCGCCACATTGATGTAACTATAAAACGTATTAAAATCCCCCGCCCCTAAATTCACCGTCGCCGTTCCCGGATTTCCCCCACCATACGCCGCCACCCCATGAAACTCATCTGACCGATTTGTCGGTATCTGATCCAATAATGTCGCCACATAACGGAAACTATCCCCATTCGTCAACCCTAAATTCGCCAAACTCAACGACATCTCATACTCGTCAGCCCCCACATTCGTCCGATTGGCCGTAACCACAAACGGATGCGACCCCGTCCCCGCCAATCCCCACAAACCAGCAAACGAATTATCTAAACAGATCGCATAATTCGCACTAAACCCTGTTGCAAAATTGATCGTCGCCCGATTACTCCCATCAAAACCAGAAATCGCTCGCCGACATTGATCCCCCACATCATTAAATGTACCCGTGCTATTAAAACCGGTCGCCCCACCATCTGTATCAATATAAATCACCACCGCCAACGGTGATGCAATCGCCCCGCCCGCCTCCAAACCGATATTCAAATCTCCCTCAGCACTCGTATCCATATATAATGTAGAGTTCGTGCCTAAAATGTTAGCAAACCCACTATTAATCCCACTACTCGATACCGGATACTCCCCCACATTGACCGTCCCATCATTAATGGCCGTAACCGCTGTCGTATCCGTAATAATAACCGGCGTAAACAGCAACCCCTCATTCCCCTCGGCCCCTACCCCAACCATATCAATATGCGCTCCTGCCGTATCTATACTATGCGCCTTGGCCCCACTCACAACCCCTAAACCCACCACCACCAACACCCCCACCACCATACTCCACAACACACGACGTAACCACATATCACACTTTCCCTTTTTAATAGTCCATTAGTTGCCGATAGCATCTTTAAAATATCTATTCTTAATTCTATGTGAAACCAATGTCAATTGCAACAGTTCAAATAGCTGACCACCATCAACTCATCTCTCTATTCAATAGCTTTTTGTTTACATAAGGAAAATTGAACTCACGTTATTCTACTATCATCAACCTGAGCTCGATAATTCAGAACCCCCTTCCAACGTCATTTCGAACGGAGTTTTGCCCGTCCCACCCCACATCAAACCCACCACTATAAAAGGGCAAAATGGAGTTGAGAAAGCTGCCTGAGAAACCCATCAAGTTGTTTAACCAAAATATTTCACACTTTTAGATTAACAACTTCAACGTATTAAACGACATATTTTCAAGATTAAATGTCGAGATTATGTAGTTTAATACACTTAACCAACTCATCCACAGGTTTAATTCATTATCGAACTCAAATTAAGGTAAGCTTCACCTCTCTCTCATCCCCTCCACCACCAACAAAACAAGGGCACTTACCCACTTTTGTTAGCTGATAAGTGCCCTTACTACTATCCGCCCCCCCACCCTTAACTTATTGCCCGCTCACCACCCCATACGTAAACCCACCCAACCGATTCGATTCCGCACTCGTTGTCTCACGACAGTTCGTCGCCCGCAACACGTAACTATACATATCGCCCACCACACCCGTATGGCCAGATGAACTCAAATAACTATCTGTCCCATCAGGCAATGTGGTGATCGCAGTCGCTGGCGAAACCGCAAAATACGGCTCATTCAGCGCCCAGAACAGCTCATAACTACAGTTGGCATCCACATCCGTCCAGCTCAATAACATCGTGTTATTGAAACTAACGGTACCATCTAAATCAGGTGGAATCGCTTCAACCGCTAAGATCGTTAACTCACCTAGCGCAAATTCCCCTAACGTACAAACAGCAACAGTCAACCTATTGTTAGCTGTATCACGAATATAACTACTATCAGGCGAACAAGTCGTGCTCGCATCAATCCAATCAATCCCGTTCCAATAACCTAACACCAGATTGCTCTCATCCAAACCCATAATATCCATATCACTGTACTTGATACTCACCGTAAACGGCGCGGTCAAGAAGCTGTCCTGACGACGTGTCCCTAACTCATACACCCCTAAATCAAACGCATGATTGGCAAAATCAAAGCTATTCAAGCCTAGATCTTCCTCTAACAGCTCTTGATACAAGAAGGTATACGTATTGGTGTTAGGGATAGCCCCTGCAGGAATATCAACTGTTGTTGGATTGCCTTGCGCATCGATAAAGGTCACCAGCGTTGACTGTCCTGGATACAACAATCCTCGGGCTTGCGTCGCATCCACTGGCAAATTCACTTCATACGCATTGTTATGGTCCAACGCTAAGGCCACATTACCCACGTTATCCACCGCTTGGACAAAGTAATTGACGACCAATCCCGGCGGCTCGATAACGCCTGTCGCTTTACCCTCCAAGGCGTCATAGGCCAAATCCAATAACTCCCATTGGTAACTGCTTGTGTCGCGATACAACACCACCACCCGTTGGATACCACTATCATCATCCACTTGTACTTCAAAGCGCAGGGCGGTAGCCGAGGTGATGGCGTCAACGGCCGTTATCTGCGGCGCCACAAAATCCGTATTCGTTATCGGCGCCGTATAAATCTCCACATCCAACGACGTATACAACCGCTGATTACCCACCGTCTTCGACACCCCCGTACCAGAAATCGTCTCCGTCGCCAAGAACTGACCAGGCACAATCACCAATCTCTGCTCAATCTCCCCACTCACCTTCAAGAACCGGTTAATGCCCAACAAATTCATCGGATACCATTGCGGTACCGGAAAATGGGATTCACCCTCAAGTGTGTTTTCTTCGCTAATCACATTACTGATCACCGGATCAATATTGATCACATCCGTAAACGTCCCCCCTAACATCAACGCCCCATGTACCAACGCATTAGGCGCATCAATAGCCACCGTTGTCCGTGGCTGAACCGGCCGCCCACCCGTCACATGCGTTTCCACCTCACCCTGCAACGTATAGAACGTACCACGGCTATTCGTATGTGGCTCAAAGGTGAAATTATATGTCGTTGGCACCGACATCATGCTTTCTTGCTTACCCAAACCAGTCAAGCTCAACGATAGATTACTGCCCGGCTCTACGCCCGTTTGAATCGGCATATCAACCCCTTGCATCGGCAACCCATACAACGTCATCTGTTGTAACACTTTTTCATCATAATTACTGAGCGAGCCCACACCAATGCTATTAAAGTACCGATGTTTCGCGTTCATCAATGATAAACCAACCGTCGGTTGCCCGTCACCATTGTAACCCAGCTCTTCCACAAAGTTATCCATGAGTAACTCAGAATAAGCGACCAAATCTGAATCACCATACCCATAACCTGTATTACCAATAAAACCAGCCCCTTGCCGCGAAAACGCTTGCGCCCAATCCAACGCCAACAACGGGTTCGTTGTTTGCAAGTCAGGCAATGACAACCCAGAGTGACAACCAACAGAGAAAACCAAGGTGCCACTATAATCAGTTGTGTCCGTTATCTGCGACGAGTAAATCAATTGCTCTCCATTCGGGATCAGATTGTAATGCTCGAAATGGGAGTTGAGCGACATCAAATCGTAGCTTTGCGGCCGTGTAAACAACGTACTGCTAAACGTATCCGCTGTCCACACATCATTAATCAAGCTCGTGTCAATCGTTGGCACCCCATAACTGGCCAAGGTCCCACTAATCGCCGCCGCCTGATCAAGCAAGAAATCATAACCCGTTACCAACGCATCCGTCGGCGTAATAATTGGTGTCGCCAAGAAATTATCAATCTGCGTCACAATATCAGCCGGGTACTCCACCAAACGGCCGATACCATACTGTGGCAAATAAAATTCGCGCCCTTGAATCGTCATCGGCAACACCCCAGCATAATAATCATCACTGAGATAATACCGCTTCTTGAACGCGCTACTCACCGCATCAACCTCTCCATCAGAGATACGTTCCCAATAAGTGCGCTCATTCGCCACCTTCACATCATCCTTCATCCGCCGGAACGGAATAATATGATCATCACCCACAATCACAATATATTGCAAACTATCATACGACTCGATAATATCATACAAATACGCCTTAATGCTCATCGCCGCAAAATTGGCCGCTTGTGGCCGTGTCGAATGCCGATCCCAAACCGCATAAGCTTGATCCAATTCGGGCACAGCCGCCAAATCAACCAATAACCCATTAACCATCGAATGTCCCGCCAAATCATTCAACCGTGTAATCAGTTGCGTCGTCGTAATGCTTTGCCCACCGGTGTAAACATCATTCATTCGCTCCGAGTTATACACAATTAACGTTTCCACCGCTGGATTGGGGACTGGATTGGTGAAAGTTACTTGTAGCGTCTCCGTAACCCCTTGTACCGGTTCAATCGCCTCTAGTTGTAATTGCACCGTTAGTGTAAATGGCTGACTCGTTTGCTTCTGATTATAAGGAATAATCACCACATAATACGGCCCATTCATCTCATGCACATTGTAAACAATCTGCTCATTAATAGCCGGCCCCGTATATGCGGCAATGTCCACCATCGTCCCGATATTGCTTATCTGACCGATATTGCTTATCTGACCTAAATCGACCAACTCACCAATATTACTTATCTGACCGATATTGCTTATCTGGCCGATATTGCTTATCTGACCGATATTGCTTATCTGACCGATATTGCTTATCTGGCCGATATCACGGATCTGTCCACTCTCTTCATCCACTTCCGGCCCAAACAGATACATATCATAATCATACCCACTGTTCAATGTCGCTGTCAGCAAAGTGCCCGTCTGCGTAATCACAAACTTATACCAATTGGGGTCGGTACTGCTGGCCGCCGAATCCACAATCTGGAACGTCAAGGGCCCTGATGTGGGCAAGACTTCACTTTCCGCCCGCGTCGAGTTCCCTAACTCAAACGCCCCAATATCACACGACCCACGACCCACACCACGTTGATCAATCCCCAAACAGTTCGCATTGTTCCCCCCATCAACGGCGATATTATCACCCGCTAACGCATGGGTCCTCGGCCGCCCCAACGGCGTCACCGGCCCACCATTCTCACGCAACGGCTTCAACAACGTCCTAAACACTTGATTCTCGGCCACCGTCTGATCATCACCACCCGTGGCCGGACAACTGCCCGCCACCCCCACAATGTTCCGATCAAGCGAGGTCACCGTCCCCCCATTAGCCCAACAATCACGGTCAGCCCCACCACTGCTATTCCCCGCCACAATACTACTCTCAAAACTGATATTACCACCCACACTGACCAACGCCCCACCATTACTGGTCGCCGTATTGCTCGCCACTGTCGTGAAGTTCAACAACGTACTCCCCGATGCATTATAAACAGCGCCACCTATGCCAGCACGGTTACCACTAATCGTCGTCACATCACTGTCCATGCCCACCGTGTGGATACCACCCCCATTCCCAACCGCATTGTTCCAATGGATTGAGCTTTGCGTCGTCGTGAAGACACCGGCCGTATGGAACAGACCACCACCATCATTCGTGGCACTGTTGTTACGGACAATGCTTTGGTTGAATAAGAGTGTTCCTCCGGCATGGGCAATACCACCACCATTCAAGGCGTTGTTGTAGGCCACGGCCGAGCGCCGCATCGTCAAATCACCTACATTATAAATACCACCACCATTCGCTGATGACGTGCTACTCATCACCACCGTCTCCGTTATCAACAAACTACCCCCATTATGCCAAATCGCCCCACCATGACCACCATCACCATTCCCGTTACGTATAATCAAACCGGAAATCGTCACCGTTTGTGTCCCCGTAATCACAAAGACACGCCCCGCTGAATTCGCATCGACAAAGGTCACATTAGCCACATTCGGCACATCCCAATTAGCTGGCGAATACCCCCCACGAATCGATAAATTCTTGCCGGCCACATAAATCGTCTGATTACCACCACCATTCGTCTCCGTACCCCGACACACACCAGACAATTTCACTGTATCCGTCGCTAACGCATTATCCACCGCTAACTGAACCGCACTCGCATCCAAACTATGGTACAACGTCTGACTACTTTCCACCCGAGCCAAACAGTTGCTCACCACCACTTCCACCGTCTGCGGCACCGAGTACAAACTACCATCATACGCCCGATAAGCGAAACTGACGATACCACTATAATTCAATGTTGGGGTAAAGGTAAAAGAGCCATCTGGGCTTATCACCACCTCACCATTCGATGGCGGGCTAAACAACGACGCCGTCATCCCCTGCCCCTCGACCTCCACATCATTACCCAAAACGCCAGGCGCGTTAGCTATCAAGACCCCGTTTTGAGGAACTGAGTACGCCTCAAAGGCGGGCCGTGGCGCATCATTGACCGCCGTCACCGTAATCGTTACCACTGTCAATGTCGTTGTCACCACCCCATCCGATGCTTGGTACGCGAAGGTAATGACACCGTTATAATCCAAGGTAGGTGTGTAGACAAAAGCACCCGTTGCCTGGAAGAGCAACTCACCACTAGCTGGCGAAGAAGCCAATATCGCTATCAAGCTATCCCCATCCACATCTGTGTCATTGTTTAACACGCCTAGAAGAGGAACCCACAAAGTGACATCTTCGCTGATGACATAGCTATCACCATTAGCAATTGGCACGTCATTAATGGCGTTCACCGTCAGCGTTACCGTCGCCAATCCAGACTGATCAGCACCATCGGTGACCCGGTAGGTGAAACTATCCGTCCCATTAAAGTTAGCCGTTGGCGTGTAAATAAAACTACCATTTGCTGCCAAATACAATGCACCATTAGTAGGACCAGCCCCTAATATGACTGTCAATGGATTACCATCTGCATCTGTATCATTGAGCAACAGTCCTGTTGCTGATGAAACCACTAAGGGAACATCTTCATCGGTATTGTAGTTATCATCAACCGCTACCGGCGGGTTATTGGTAGCTGTCACATTAATCGTCACCCAAGCGGTATTTGAAAGCTCTAATTGGGCGGGAACACCATCTGAGATTTGGTAGGTGAACGTCACCACACCAGCGTAACTCGTCGGAGCAGTATAGACAAAGCTACCATCAACGGCGAGATCCAACGTACCCGTAAATGGTAAGGTATAGGTATAGACTGAAAGAATACCACCATCACCACCATCCGTATCGACACCATCACCAGTATCATCAGTGATGATATTACCACTGGCCGGAAGGGTGAGGCTAGCAGTGTAGGTGTTGTTAGTGGCGATAGGAGGGGCGTTGACGGGGGTGACGGTGATGGTGACGGTGGCCGTGTTGCTCGTTATCCAAACCATATTGCCTTGATTAAGCCATATCTCTTGCGCTTGGCTATTATAATTTGCCACGGCCACATCCAAATCTCCATCTCCGTCCACATCGCCTAACGCCATATCCCAACTATGTCCACCCCCAAATACATCAAACGCTGATGTCCCAAAATTACCTGTCCCATCATTCAACCATATCTCTTGGGCTTGGCCATTATAATTTGCCACGGTCACATCCAAATCCCCATCTCCATCCACATCCCCTAACGCCAGAGACAAGCTTTCACCAGCCCCAAATGTATCAAATGCTGATGTCCCAAAATTGCCTGTCCCATCATTCAACCATATTTCCTGCGCTTCTTCACTATTATTCGCCACGGCAGCATCCAAATCTCCATCCCCATCTACATCTCCTAATACAATCTTAGTACTCAAACCAGCCCCAAACGTATCAAATGCCGCCGCCCCGAAATTGCCCGTCCCATCATTCAACCATACCTCTTGCACTTGGCCATCATAGTTCGCTATGGCCGCATCCAAATCCCCATCCCCATCCACATCTCCTAACGCGATACTATTGCTATTCCCACCCCCAAACGTATCAAACGCTGATGTCCCGAAATTGCCCGTCCCATCATTCAACCATACCCCTTGCGCTTGGCCATTATAGTTCGCCATAACCACATCCAAATCCCCATCCCCATCCACATCTCCTAACGCAACTTCATAAGCCTCCCCAGCCTCAAACGTATCAAACGCCGTTGTCCCAAAATTACCCGTCCCATCATTTAACCATACCTCTTCCGCTGCTCCCAAAATCACCGCCACAACTGCATCTAAATCCCCATCCCCATCCACATCTCCTAACGCGATACTATTGCTATTCCCACCCTCAAACGTATAAAACGCCGTCGCCCCGAAATTGCCTGTGCCATCATTCAGCCATATCTCCTCCGCTTGTCCACCATAATTCGCAACAGCCACATCCAAATCCCCATCTCCATCCACATCTCCTAATACGATTGATCGTGTAGCACCAGCACTAAAAGAATCATGCACGGTCGGTCCAAAATCACCCGTTCCCACATTCACCATATTCCCATCACTAATTTGATAGGTGTAAGTTACGACACCAGACCATTCCGCTGGTGGAGTATAGGTGAAGGTACCGTCCGCTCTCAGGTCAAGGGTTCCGGTGAAGGGTAGGGTATAGGTGTAGATGGCCAGTGGGTCACCCTCAAGGTCACTGTCGACGCCGTCGCCGGTATCATCGGTGATGATGTTGCCGGTGGCGGGGGTGTCTTCAGGGGTGGTGTAGCTGTTGGCCGTGGCGACGGGCGCGTCGTTGACGGCCGTGACGGTAATGGTGACAGTGGCCACATTCGAGACGGCAGGCAATGCCACCCCCGTCACCCAATCAGTGCTCGGACTCATATTGGTTAAGGTACCATTGAAATTACCCATCACATCGGCGGCTAAGGTACCCGTTCCTTCATTGAAGGGGTAATAAACAACCAACGCAGTTTCATCTACCAACACCCCATTCATATCCGCCATAATCTCTATCGGCGATAAGACCCGATCATAAATACGAAATTCATCGATTCGGCCATTATGAAAAGCGTTCCCTTCTGTTTCGAAAGTAGCGCCGATGGTTAAATTGGGCAAGTTGCCCTCAGGCCCATCGGCAAGGTTGCTACTGGCAACCAATTGACCATTCAAATAAATCGCTCTAAAATCGCCGCCGTTGCCAGCCGAAACCAAAGTAATATGTGTCCATTGACCTAAATAAGGGGCATAATCGGTTCTCACACGGCCGTTACCAGTGAAATTGCCATAATCCCAATAAAGGGACCCATCTCCCCAAGGAGCATGTACGCTAAAACGATTGAATAGTCGATCGCCAAAAGCAAATGCACCCGAATTGACACTGACATCGACATAATTCCAAAACGAAACGGTCACCGGGCCACCATTCGTCCAATTAACCCCAGGAACAGAAACATACCCATTATGACCATCAAAGTTCAGGGCCGTGCCCGCCAACATATTGCCATCTGTCAGCCAATAAGTAAAGGTGACCGTACCAGAATAGTTCAACGGCGGGGTATAGCTAAATGAGCCATCGCTGTTGAAGTTTAATGTACCTGTAACCACATCCGTCAGAAGTGAGGCTGTCAAGGGATCCCCTTCGATGTCACTGTCAACACCAAAACCAGTATCATCACTGATGACATTGCCGCTGGCGGCGGTGTCTTCGGGGGTGGTGTAGCTGTTGGCTGTGGCAACGGGGGGGGCGTTGACGAGAGTGACAGTGATGGTGACCACGGCCGTGTTACTTGTTGTCGATATCATGCCATTTTGATTCAGCCACACCTCTTGCGCCCCGACATAATTGGCCACGGCCGCATCCAAATCCCCATCCCCATCTACGTCGCCTAGCTCAATACGCCAAATCTCCCCCGCACCAAAAAAGCTATCAAAGGCCGTCGCCCCAAAGTCACCAGGGGTGCCGCCTTGCGCCCCACCCTGATTCAACCATATCTCTTGGTTTTGGCCCCAATTGACCACGGCCGCATCCAAATCCCCATCCCCGTCCAAGTCACCGAGCGCGATACTCGTGCTATCCCCCGCGCCAAAGGTATCAAAGGCCGCCACCCCAAAGTCACCCGGAGCGCCGCCTTGCGCCCCACCCTGATTCAGCCACACCTCTTGTGCCCCGCCATAATCATTGACCACGGCCGCATCCAAATCCCCATCCCCGTCCACATCCCCTAAGGCGACAATATAGCTATCGCCCGCGCCAAAGGTGTCAAAAGCCGCCGTACCAAAATCGCCCGGGGTACCAAGTTGGGCTCCACCCTGATTCAGCCACACCTCTTGCGCTTGACTCGAGTAATTAGCCACGGCCACATCCAAATCCCCATCCCCGTCCACATCGCCTAGGGTGATACCATTGCTATCGCCCGCGCCAAAGGTATCAAAGGGCGTCTCAGCAAAGTCACCAGGGATACCAAGTTGGTCCCCACCTTGATTAAACCAGATCGTTTGCGCCCCACCATAATTGGCCAGGGCCACATCCAAATCCCCATCCCCGTCCACATCTCCTAGCGCCACACTTGCGGTTCCCGAATTACCAAAGGAAGCAAAGGCAACCGTACCAAAGTCACCAGGTGTACCACCTTGGATCCCGCCCTGATTGAGCCACACTTCCGACGACCCGCCAAGATTGGCCAGAGCCACATCCAAATCCCCATCTCCATCCAAGTCTCCCAGCGCGATACCATTCATATTGCCCGCGCCAAAGCTATCAAAGGCCGCCACCCCAAAGTCACCTAGGGTGCCGGCTTGGGCCCCACCCTGATTGAGCCACACCTCTTGCGCTTGATTAGAACCATTGGCCACGACTACATCCAAATCCCCATCCCCATCCACATCCCCGAACGCGACACTATTGCTAGCCCCCGCACCAAAGGTGTCAAAGGCCGCCGCCTCAAAGTCGCCAGTTCCTACTGACATGGTGTGCCCATCACTCACCACATAGGTGTACGTCACCACCCCTGACCAATTGGCGGGAGGGGTATACGTAAACGCCCCATCTGCCTGCAGCGCAAGTGTGCCCGTCATTGGCAATGTGTAGGTGTATACGGCTAAAGCGTCACCGTCAAGGTCGCTATCGACGCCAGAGCCGGTGTCATCCGTGATGACATTGCCGGTAACGGGGATATCTTCAGGGGTGGTGTAGCTGTTGTCCGTGGCGATGGGGTTGTCGTTGACAGGCGTGATGTTCACCGTCACGGCCGCCTCCTCAGAAAAGCCAATCCCGCCAAAATAAAAGGCGTAAACTTCATCAGCGGTTAGTGGCCGTGGATGAATATAGAAATCATCAACAGCACCATTAAACCAATTAGCATTACCAATATCACTACCAATAAAAAATGTCCCATTCCCTTGATAATCAGCCGTAGCTGTATCAGATATCACCCAAAACCCATCAACGTAAATGTTACGTTCATTGGTCACAGCATCATAGGTACAAGACCAATGATGCCACCATGAATCGGTATACGTTTCTACAGTCACCAAATCATCTTGCGAGAAAGAACAAACAAAATTATCAGTATCATTAAAACCAATGTGCAAACCTTGATTGGCGGTGGCACTACCTTGCCCCACAACCATCTGCGTGGCGCCATTAATCAAATCTCTCCTCGCCCAAAACGACACAGAAAAAGAGTCGTTGGCTACATCAATGCCAGTAACAGAGGCATGGTCACTACTGCCATTTAATACAGCCGCTTGTCCACCTTGCAAGAAATAAACCACCAAACCCGTAAAACTGACTCCAGTGAAGGTCGCATTATGCCCATTACCACTGCCATCAGCTGTTGGGTTGGCCATATCATCAAAGGTCCAATGCGCCACTGTATCAGCCGGCGCGCCCGTATCAAGCAAGGCATAGGTAAAACTGACAGTGCCATTGAAATCAACTGTCGGGGTATAGGCAAAAGAACCATCTGGGCTCCATAACCAGTTACCTTGATAAGGAGAATTGCGGACAGATGTACGCATGATGTCACCTTCAAGATCATAATCGTTGCTCAGGACACCAGGCGCATTGACAATAAGGGTTGTGTCTTCTGTCGTTGTATATGTATCGTTTACGGCCACCGGCGGGTCGTTGGCGGCCGTGACGGTGATGGTGACGGTGGCCGTGTTCCCATATACCCAAACTGTGCGATCATTGTTGATCCAGACGGCTTGGGGTAAATCAAACACAGCCAAGACAGCATCTAAGTCGCCATCCCCATCCACATCGGCTAATTCTACGTGCTGGCTATCAGTGGCTCCAAACGAGCTAAAGAAGGTGGTGCCAAAATCACCACTACCATCACTCAACCAAATCTGATCAGGCGAGGCATAATAATTATTAGCCAAATAGACATCAATATCGCCATCCTCATCAACATCACCAGCAGCTAAACCATTCGTATAACTCACGCCAAATATGTCAAAAGCGACCTCACCAAAGTAACCAGTGCCATCATTTTTCCACACTTCTTGTGGCTGATTATTACCATTAGCCACAATCGCATCGAGGTCACCATCCCCATCAACATCTGCCATCGCCACATACAGGCTATTCCCCCCACCAAACGTATCAAAAGCAGACGCGCCAACCGTACCGGGTGTCCCCCCCTGCGCCCCACCCTGATTTTTCCATATCTCCTGCGGCCCACCGTTCTGTGCCAAAATGATGTCAAGATCACCATCCCCATCCACATCAGCTAAATTAACATCCGGCGTAGAACCGCCGCTAAATGTAGCAAAGGGGGAGGCTCCAAAATTACCGGTTCCATCATTCATCCATATCGTTTCTTGCGGATTTGTGCCCTGATTAGAAACAACCGCATCCAGATCCCCATCCCCATCTAAGTCACCTAATTCCACATCTAAGCTAGCCCCACCGCCAAACGTACTAGAAGGAGCAACACCAAAATCACCCAATGTACCCCCTTGATTGCCACCTTGATTCAACCAAACTTGCTCTGGCAATTCATTATAACGGGCTACAACCGCATCTATATCACCATCGCCATCAAGATCACCCACAGCGACACCATATGAATCACCACTACTACCAAATGTATCAAAAGCAGTGAAGTTACCCGCCCCATTGTTTTTCCATACTGATTCAGATTGATAATGGCTAGTCACGACAACAGCATCAAGATCACCATCATTATCTACATCAGCTAAAGCCAAATCTTGGGCTCTGTCATTACTGCCAAAAGTGGAATAGGGTGTTGTTCCAAAATCACCCGGAACTATGGCCGTTTGCCCATCAGTAAGCCAATAGGTGAAACTGACTGTCCCAGACCAATTTACTGGCGGCGTATAAGTAAAAGTACCATTACTATTGAAATTCAGGGTACCCGTAACAACATTGCTACCTAAAACAGCGGTTAACGGATCACCCTCAAGATCATTGTCCACGCCGTAGCCGGTGTCTTCACTGATGACGTTACCGGAAGCAGGGGTGTCTTCAGGGGTGGTATAGGCACCGTCCGTGGCGATAGGGGCGTTGTTAACCGCTATCTCCTTATTCACTTTCTCCACCAAATAAGGGGTACTGATTTTTTCTGGCGTAAAAGCGTCCACACTATTATGTCCCTCTAATAAGAGACCCCCCAATACCATCATAACTAACACAAAACTGATATAATAAAAACGGTTGCTTTTTAACATAACAACATCCTTTTTCGAGACTTCAATGCTAAGATATCAATTAAGTTAATTTCCAAAAAAATTCAGCACTTTTTCTTACCAATTACCCTGCTAGGTAATTGTATTTATGCAAACGACATGGATTTTTACTTACAGCCAACTAGTATATCAATTCTTATATTCCGCAACAAAACATTGGTAATTTTGCTTTCTTTTTGAAAACATACACTCCCTAATCAATCATAAGAAATGTACATCCCTTCTCAAAAAGATTACATTTTTTTGCTACAATCCCCCCCCATACGCTAGGCATTATTCTCAATCATCCCCCTCATTAACGCCTCAATATTCGCCGCCACCCCCTCACTGCCGCCAAACACCGCACTCCCCGCCACCAACACCTCGGCCCCCGCCGCCACAATCTCCCCAATATTATGCGCCTTCACCCCCCCATCAACCTCAATCACCGCCTGGCTCCCGACCCCGTCCCGCATCGCCCGCAACCGCCGAATCTTATCCGTACACCGCTCAATATACTTCTGTCCCCCAAAACCAGGATTCACCGTCATAATCAAGACCAAATCCAAATCCGGCAACATCTCCTCTATCGCCGCCAGCGGCGTCGCCGGATTCAACGCCACCCCTGCTCCCATCCCCGCCTCCTTAATCGCCTGCACCGTCCGATGCAAATGCGGACATACCTCGGCATGTACCGTCAATATATCCGCCCCCGCCTCGGCAAACGCATCAATATACTTATCCGGCTCACTAATCATCAAATGAACATCCATCGTCGCCGCATACTCCGTCGCCAACGGCCGTAACGCCCGCACAATCAACGGCCCAAAACTGATATTGGGCACAAAATGCCCATCCATCACATCAATATGTAACCAATCAATGCCCGCCGCCAACGCCTCCCCCACATGCTCCCCCAAACGACTAAAATCAGCGGACAAAATCGAAGGCGCTAATTTACGCATTAAGCAACTCCTTCGCCGCCGCCACCATCGCCTCGGCCGTCAACCCAAACACCTTATACAACTCCTCCGCCGGCGCCGACGCCCCAAACCGATCCAATCCAATCGCCTTCCCCTTCGCCCCCACATACCGCTCCCAACCCAACGTCGCCCCCGCCTCCATCGATACCCGCGCTGTCACCCCACTCGGCAACACACTCTCTTGATACGCCTCCGTCTGCGCCGCAAACAACTCCCACGACATCATCGATACCACCCGCGCCCGTATTCCCTCATCCGCTAACATTGCCGCCGCCGCCAACGCCTGACTCAACTCTGTCCCCGTCCCAATCAAAATCACCTGCGGATCGTCTGCATCGCGTACCACATACCCCCCAGCCCACGCCTCACTCGCCGGCGCATACACCGTCCGATCCAACGTCGGCGCTCCTTGCCGCGACAACACAATACAACTCGGCCCCTGACTCTTCAACGCAATCTGCCACGCCACCGCCACTTCATTCGCATCCGCCGGCCGCAACACCTGCATCCCCGGCATCAAACGCAAACTCATCAAATGCTCAATCGGCTGATGCGTCGGCCCATCTTCCCCCAAACCGATACTATCATGCGTCAACACATAAATCACCGGCACCTTCATCAACGCCGATAACCGCATCGCCCCCCGCATATAATCTGAAAAGACCAAAAACGTGCCTCCAAACGGCCGCACGCCACCATGCAACGCCAACCCGTTCATAATCGCCCCCATCCCATGTTCCCGCACACCATAATATAGGTAGTTACCCGTCTCATTATCCCCTTGAAACCCCTTCATCTGACTCGTTCGCGTCTTATTCGACCCCGTTAAGTCAGCCGACCCACCTAACAAACTCGGCACATGCGGCACAATCCCTTCCAAAACTTTCCCCGATGACGCCCGCGTCGCCATCCCTTTCCCCGCTTCAAAAACCGGTATATGCTTCTCCCACCCTTCCGGCAACTCATCTCGCATCACCGCCCCAAACTGCGCCGCCAACTTCGGATACTCGGCCGCATACCCCTCTAACAACTCCTTCCACTGCCGCTCCGCTTGCGACCCTGCATCTACCGCCAAACGCCCAAACTCTAACGTCTCTTCCGGCACATAAAACGGTTCTTGCGGCCACTCTAACCGCTCCTTCGTCAACTTAATCTCCTCCTCTCCCAACGGTGACCCATGCACACTCGCCGTCCCCGCCTTATTCGGGCTCCCAAACCCAATCAACGTACTACACGCAATCAACGACGGCCGCGCCGTCTCCAACTGTGCCAACCGCACCGCTGCCTGCACCGCCGTCAAATTATGCCCATCAATCGCTTGCGTATGCCACCCATACGCCGCAAACCGGGCCAATACATCCTCAGTCATCGATAAATCAGTTGACCCATCAATACTAATCTCATTATCATCATACAAAACGATCAATTTCCCCAGCTCCAAATGACCCGCCAACGATAACGATTCATGCGAAATCCCCTCCATCAAATCCCCATCCCCACAAATCACATACGTATAATGATCAACCACTTGATAATTAGGCCGATTAAACTGCGCCCCCAACCATTTCTCCGCAATTGCCATCCCCACCGCATTACTCACCCCTTGCCCCAACGGCCCCGTCGTCGTTTCGATACCTGCCGCATGACCGTACTCCGGATGCCCCGCCGTCTTGCTCCCTAATTGACGAAAATTCTTGATATCATCTAACGATAAACCATACCCCGTCAAATACAACAATGCATACAACAACATCGATCCATGCCCCGCCGACAACACAAACCGATCCCGATCAAACCAATGTGGATTATGTGGATTATGTTTCAAAAACTCCGTCCACAACACTGTGGCCGCATCAGCCATCCCCATTGGCATCCCTGGATGCCCACTATTTGCTTTCTGAACCGCATCCATCGCCAAACCACGAATCGTATTGGCCATCATCGCTTGCGCACTACGTGACATAAATCCTTATCTCCTACTTTTTTAACAGCTTATTTTTAAGATCAAATAATGTACTTAAACTGCCCACCCACCCCTATTATCTACCAACTTTCAAATTTCTCCAACCCAACTTTTCCCCCCTTCCCCCCTTCCTATATCATCTATTTGGGTGATGTCAGCCAGCCATCACCCAACGCTTTCTCACCTAATTTTTCACCCAACTTACTCCCCAATCACCACCTCATAATCAAATATACCAACACGTTCTGATAAGCCCGCCTCGGCCCCACAACCAGACACAGCCACCAATTGATAATAATAATTCATACCATCCCCAATTACATTATTATGTGACCATGTTGTCATCGGTGCCGCCACCGTTTGTAACAAGCTGTTATCCCCACCAACACCAAGATTAAAGTAGGGATTACTACTACTAGACCAAATATCATATGTAACCGTTCCAGCCACACTATCCCAACTAATCATCAAATCATTCCCATTTTGATTTGGTGTCACTAAACCAAACGCTGGCACACCACATATAACATTCAACGTTACCACAGCCAAATTTGAATGATCACCATCGTTAGCATAATAACTAAAACTCACCACACCTGTATAACTAACCGGAGCTGTATATGTAAAAGCCCCATCAACCCGCAAATCAAGCTCCCCAGTCATAACATCTGTGTCTAATATGGCCACAAACGGATCATTTTCGATTAATTCCGTATCATTTGTTAAGACACCTTCTTCTACGGGAATAACTAACTGACTCCCAGCTGTTGTACTATATACATCATTGCTGGCTATGGGGGGATCATTAACGGCCGTTACCGTCACCGTCACCACCGCCGCCTCACTCGTCACCGCCACCCACCTATCCTCATTTAACCATACCTCTTGCGCTTCATTATTCGTATGCGTCACCACCATATCCAAATCACCATCCCCATCCATATCCCCTAACGCTAATCCCGTACTATTACCACCCCCAAACATATCAAACGCCGACCCACCAAAATTGCCTTGACCATTATTCAACCATATCTCATGTACATGATTGTTAAAATGCACCACACCCGCATCCAAATCTCCATCCCCATCTACATCCCCTAACGCCACCCCAAAACTAAAATTCCCACCAAACGCACCCCCACTTACAAAATTCCCTAAACCATCATTCTTCCATACTTGTTGTGCCTGACCACTGTTAGCCACAACCACATCCAAATCACCATCCCCATCCAAATCTCCTAAGGTCACATCCATACTATCGCCCCCACTCAAGATAGCCGACGCCGACTCCCCAAAGTTGCCAGAACCATCGTTGAGCCACACCTCATTGCTATTCCCATTGCGTCTCCCTAAAACTGCATCTAAATCTCCATCTCCATCTAAGTCTCCTAACGCCACGGCAAAATTACTGCCATTACCAAAAGTATCAAATGCCGCCGCCCCAAAATTGCCGCTTCCATTATTTAACCACACTTCCGCATCGTTAAAACCATCATGTGCTAACACTGCATCTAAATCCCCATCCCCATCCACATCCCCTAACGCCACATCGACAGTATCCTTGCCCCCAAATGTATCAACCGCCCCACTCCCAAAATTACCGCTTCCGTTATTCAACCACACTTGTTCTAGCTCATTACTCCGATTAACAATAACCGCATCCAAATCACCATCTCCATCTAAATCCCCTAACGCCAACGATATACCTCGGCCACTCCCAAAATAATCAAATGGCGCTGTACCTAAATAACCTGTTCCATCATTCAACCATACCTCTCTCGCCGCACTATAATTAGCCACAACCGCATCCAAATCACCATCCCCATCCACATCCCCTAACTCAACCCGATAACTACTGCCCCCACCAAACAGTTGAAAGGCAGTATCCCCAAAACCTCCCGATCCCACATTAATAACATTCCCATCGCTAATCATATATGTATATGTTACCACCCCAAACCAATCAACTGGTGGCGTATAAGAAAATCCACCATCCCCACTCATACCCAATGTGCCTGTTGTCGGTAATGTATATGTATAAATAGCGATAAAATCACCATCCACATCACTATCAACGCCATACCCTGTATCATCGATAATCACATTCCCCATCACCGTCATATCTTCTAAAACTGTATAATCACCATCTGTCGCCACAGGATTATTGTTACTAGCCCTCTCAATACTTCTTCCCTTAAACAAGCTGTTTTGTCTTTCAAGGCCATAAGCCTCGGCCACTCCCCACACCCCTATCCCCATCAAAACTACCACCAATAAACCACTACACATACCCAAAAATCGCTTCAACAACATAAAAACCTCAGCTTATTGCCTTCCCCCATCATTCTAATTGATTATTACAGCCTCAAAAACGACTCTATTATAGTTAGTAACTATATTATTAACAATATCTCTTTTAATACTCTTACTCCCCAGCCACCACCCCATAAGCAAACACCCCCACCAACCCTTCATACCTCTCCGATTCATCCCCACTCGCATGATACCCCAACACATAATAAACATAACTCTCGCCCCCAGCCACAACCCCCACATCTGTCCAACTCAGCCCCGTCGACGTGCTTACCAACACCCCCTCGCCCACGGCCGGATACCCCACCCCACTCCGATAAACATGATACCCATCCGCATACGCCGCCGCTGACCAACTCAACAAACCATCAT
>DATHYN010000135.1:0-3308 GCA_035459145.1 Anaerolineae bacterium
CATTAGGGGGTGGGGGGGGAGTGTGTTTTGCTTGAGGTGGGGGGGGGGGATTGGGTTTGGAGATTTTAACGCGGATTTTGGGGATTGGACAGATTTTTTTGGTTTGTGGTGAGAGGGAGGTGTTGGTGGAGGTGAGGTTTGGAGGATTGGACGCGGATTTTGGGGATTTTGGGGATTTTTTTGTTGATTTAGAGGTAAGATTAGGGTTGTTCGGGTGTAAAACTTGAGATTTTGTAGGTTACGGTATAGTATGTTGGGGTGAATTGGGGAAGGGGGTGTTTGTTTTATTTCGTTTTAAAGGGCGAGGTGTGTGTGATGGTAGACGAGAAAGAGATTAATCGGATGGTTGAGGGGAAGAAGGAGGGGATGTGGATTGAGTATTATGCGAATGGGCATAAACGGCGTGAGGGGGCGTTTAAGTTGGGGAAAAAGGAGGGGAAATGGATTTTGTACCATAAGAATGGTGTTGTGCAGAGTGAAGCGACGTTTCATGAAGGGTTGTATACAGGTTACTATTGTAGTTATTATGAAAATGGCAAGCGCTTTCGTGAAGGGCATTATGCTGAGATTACGGGGAAATCGTCAGATGGGCGGAAGGAGGGGGTATGGTATCAATATTTACCTGATGGGGAGACGGTGCAGTGGCAAATCAGCTATAAGCGCGGGCGGATAGTTGAGCGTATTGAAGGGGGGCAGGGGGATCAAAGTGGATAATGTGGTGATTATTGGTGGTGGGTTATCGGGGTTGATGGTGGCGTATTATATGGAAGAGGCGGGGGTTGATTGGGTGTTGGTGGAGGCTCGGCCGCGCTACGGTGGCCGTATTTACACGACGAGTAGCCAGCCACCTATCGATTTGGGACCGACATGGTTTTGGGAAGAGCATCAGCGGGTACGTTGGTGGGCGGATAAGTTGGGATTGGCTGTTTTTGAGCAGACACAGCGAGGCAAAGCGATGTTTCAGCCAGAGGTTGGGGGGAGGGTGATGCCATTTCAATTAGATTGGCAAGAACCGATTGCTTATCGGCTTGAAGGGGGGATGGGGGGCTTCGTCACACGGTTGGTGGAACGTTTACCCACGGAGCGAATTATGTTGGGGACGGTTGTGGAGAAGGTGGTGATGGGGGCAGATGGATTGAGCGTGGTGACGAATAAGGGGGTGTATGGTGGAAAAATTGTGTTTAATTCGTTGCCACCCCAGTTGGCGGCGCGGACGATTAAGTATAAGCCAGATTTGCCGATGGTCGTGTATGAGGCGTTGACCCATTGTCCAACGTGGATGGGGAATGGGATGAAGGTGGGGTTGGCTTATCGGCGGCCGTTTTGGCGGGAAAAAGGGTTATCGGGGTATGCGATTGCGCATGGGGGGCCGGTGAATCAGTTTCAGGATGCCTCGCCGGCCGAGGCGGGGCGTGGAGGGGCGTTATTTGGGTGGATTGGGGATTATAATCGGGTGCGGACGTTGGCGGCGGAGGAGCGGGAGCGGTTGATTGTGGCGCAGGCGGTCCAGTTATTTGGGGCGTTGGCGCAAGATTATGTTGGTTATTATGAATGTAATTGGGGGCGGGAGGTGTATACGGCGGTGCCGGGGACGGCGCCGGTGGCGGCGGATGGTCAGGCGACGCATGGGCATCCGTTGTTACAGGCGCCGGTTTACACGGAGAATGGTGGGGGGATGTATTTTATTAGTACGGAGACGGCGAAAGAGCATGGTGGGTATTTGGAAGGGGCGATACGGCGGGTGGAGCAGGTGGTGGGGGAGGTGATTAGAGCTTCCCGGAAGCGGGTGTGGTGGGGCGGCGGGCTTGGTGGGCGGTGATGAGGATGCCGTTGAGGGAGTTTTGGGCGGTGAGGCAGCGTTGTTCGGCGAGTTGGGTGGTGATGTCATCGGTGACGCTACGTTTTTGGGTGGCGGAGTGGCGGAGGAAGAGGAGGGCGCCGAGGAGGGCGAGGAGGAGGAGGGTGCCACCGAGCATGAAGATGGTGGTAGGGGCGAGGCGGCCGCTGGCGGCGGCGACGGCGAGGGGGCCGAGGACACTACCTAAAGAGAGGGCAGATTCTTTGATGCCGACGACGGTGGAGCGTTGGCTTTCGGCGGTGATGTCGAGGAAGAAGGCACTGAGGGCGGGGGCGATAAGGGCGGCGCCGAGGCCGGCGATGAGGCAGACGACGAGGATGAATTCGAAGGAGGTGCTGTAGGTGATGCCGAAGTAGAGGGTGGAGTTGAGGAGGAGGCCGAGGGCGATGACGCGTTGGCGGCCGTAGCGGTCGCTGACGCGGCCGAGCATCGTTTGGCCGATGACCATGGCTAGGCCGTAGACGCCAACGACAAGGCCGAAGCGGGTGGTGCTCCAGCCGAGGGTTTCGTAGACGTAGAAGACCATCTCTGGTTCGATGAAGCTGAAGGCGAAGGTGCCGGCGAAGTCGATGAAGAGGAGGGTGAGGAAGAGGGGAATGGGGCGGGGGATGGCTTGCCAGAGGGAGGCGGGGGGTGGGGTGAGGGTGAAGGAGCGGTTTTGTTGGAGTTGGGCGCGTTGACGGACGGCGGGGGGGCGGGTTTCGGGGATGACGTAGGCGGCGGCGGTGAAGGCGAGGGCGGCGAGGGCGGCGGAGGTGGTGAAGGGGGCGGCGAAGCCGAAGGCGTCGTAGAGGAGGCCGCCCATGACGGGGCCGAGGACGAAGCCAGCGCCGTAGCCACCCATGACGATACCGATCCATTGGGCGCGTTGGCGCTCGGGGATGATGTCGGCGACGACGCCCATGGCGGCGGGGAAGAGGCCGGCCATGAAGGCGCTGCCGAGGGTGCGGATGAGGATGAATTGAGTGGTGGTTTCGGCGAGGAGGTAGCCGATATTGGTGGCGACGAAGGCGGCGAGGGCGACGAGGATGAAGGGGCGGCGGCCGTAGCGGTCGGCGAGGCCGCCCATGAAGGGGGAGAGGATGAATTGGACGAGGGCGTAGGACATGGTCATGAGGCCGAGGGCTTCGACACCGTCACCGAATTCGCCGAGGCGACGGGCGAAGACGGGCATGATGATGCCGAAGCCGGTCATCATGAGGGCGACGCTACCGGCGAGGAGAAAGATGATACGTTGGGCGGTGGCGGGGTCGGGGGTGGGGGAGATGGTGGTGTGGGCGGTGTGAACGGTGCCGAGGTGTGAATATTTATTGGTCATAGTGTCATTTCTAGTTCGGTGAGGATGGTGGCTAAATCCATGTAGATGGTTTCTTTGATGATGAGATTATCGGTGAGGTCGTAGATGGAGACGCCGCGGAATTGGACGGTGCGGTTGGTAGCGGGGCGGGGG
>DATHYN010000136.1:0-13865 GCA_035459145.1 Anaerolineae bacterium
AACTATCTACCTTTCTATAAAGATATCTAAAGAGACTTTTTTATGCTACTTTTGGGGTGAGTGAACGATTTAACCAGGTCATTATCATTAGCTAGCCCCCCCCAGGGGGCTTTGAGGACTCGAAATGACGTTTGGAGGGGAGTTTTGAATTGTTGAACTTAGGTTAAGATATCATTGAGGGTATTGATAATGACAAAATTATTTTTAATTTGCGGGTTGCCGGGGGCTGGTAAAACAACTATTGCTAAGCAGTTGGAAAATGAAGAGGCTGCGGTGCGTTTTTCGCCTGACGAATGGGTGGGGGCTATGGCGGCTGATGATCAAAAGGTTATGCGTGAATTAAACGAGTTACGGAATGAAATTGAGGCTTTGCAGTGGAAATTGGCGCAGAGGGTTTTGGCATTAGGTACGAATGTTATTTTAGAGAATGGTTTTTGGGCACGGGCAGAGCGCTTGGATTATATTGAAACAGGGCGGAGGTTGGGGGCCGAGGTTATTCTTTATTGGTGTGATGTGCCGCTTGATGAGTTATGTCGGCGGGTGGCCGAGCGTAATGAATCATTGCCGGCAGGTACCTTTAATATAACAGAAGAAGAGGTTGTGTTATGGTCCTCATGGTTTCAGGCGCCGGAGGCGGATGAGTTAGCACAGTATGATAAGTGGGTGGTGGTTAATTAAATTTATGAAATCGATTTTGACAAAGAGGGGAGAGTTGGTTATAATAAAACGCTGTTGTTTTTGGTTATCCGACCCGACCAAACAACTATTTATCAACTAATTTTTTAAGCAACCGGCAATAGGCCGGTTCTTTATGTGGAGGTACATCATATGTACGCAATTGTGGAAAGTGGCGGACGGCAATACCGCGCCGAGCAAGGGCACAGTATTACAGTAGAGAAGTTGCCCTACGAAGTCGGTCAGACTGTCGAGTTGGAGCAGGTTTTATTACTGAACAACGAAGACAATGTGTCTGTAGGCCGTCCTTATGTTGAAGGTGCGCGGGTAAAAGCGACCGTTGTGGAGCAATTCCGTGGCAAAAAGATTTTTGTATGGAAATATAAGCCGAAAAAACGGTACCGTCGCCGTCAAGGGCATCGTCAATATTATACGCGCCTGCGCATTGACGAAATTGTAGCGGGATAAAAACATAACGGTTATAGAATAGCCGGATATGTTGTAACAAAGGAGATTTTGAGACATGGCTCATAAGAAAGGTGCTGGTTCAACTCGTAATGGTCGCGATAGTAATTCCAAGCGATTGGGTGTGAAACGTTATGGTGGCGAAGAAGTGATCACCGGCAATATTATCATGCGTCAACGGGGCACCCAAGTAAAACCTGGCGAAAATGTTGGGATGGGTAAGGATTATACCTTATATGCCTTAGTTGATGGTCAAGTGAAATTTTACCAACGTTTAGGGCGCAAACATGTAACGATTGTGCCAGCTGAGAGCTAGGAGTAGGTAGATGAAAAAAGGTATTCATCCAGAATGGCATCCTAACGCGGTTGTTCGCGTGGATGGTGAAGAAGTGATGACAGTTGGCTCGACCCAAGAACAACTTAATGTTGAGGTTTGGTCGGGGACGCATCCATTCTATACCGGTGAACAACGTTTATTGGATACAGAAGGACAAGTTGATCGCTTTATGCGTCGTTTGCAACGTCGTCAAGAGATGCAAAAGAAGCAAGAGAAAGAAGAAAAGACACAATCCCCATTACGTCAAAACATTGAATTGATGGGTTTGGGTGATCGTGCAGAAAAAGCATTAAGTGAAGCGGATATAACCACGGTTGGTGATGTGTTGAATTTGCTTAATGAAGGTGGCGATGATGCGTTATTGGCATTGGCTGGTGTTGGTCAAAAAGCTTTGATTGATATCAAACGTCACTTACGGGCAGAAGGTTTAATCGAGTAGATTAGCTTTCACCACGAAGGATATAAGGGCAGATGCGTTAGCGTATCTGCCTTTTTTTGTTAAAGAGAGGTTGAGATGATGAATATGCATCCGCAGGGGCGGGTAGAATTGGTATGTGGGAGTATGTTTAGTGGGAAGACGGAGGAGTTGATTCGGCGGGTGAGGCGAGCGGTGATTGCGCGTCAGAATGTGCAGGTATTTAAGCCATCGTTGGATAATCGGTATCATGCAGAGCGGGTGATGTCGCATAATGGGATGGGAGTGGAGGCGCGGCCGGTGGATAGCTCGGCCGAGATTCTGGCCTTAATTGCACCGGAAACGACAGTGATTGCGATTGATGAAGTTCAATTTTTTGATGAAGGGGTGGTGGAGATATGTGCAACATTGGCGGATCAGGGGAAGCGCGTGATATGTGCTGGTTTAGATACAGATTTTCGGGGAGAGCCATTTGGGCAGATGCCACGCTTGATGGCGCAGGCGGAATTGGTGGATAAGTTACATGCGATTTGTGTGATATGTGGGGGCGAAGCGAGTCGGACACAACGTTTAATTGATGGTCGGCCAGCGTCGGTGGACGATCCGGTGGTGATGGTGGGGGCGGATGAGGTGTACGAGGCCCGTTGTCGGCATTGTCATCAATTGGGGGGAAGGGAAAGTTTGGATTAAAATAGGGGGGGATTTTATTATTTATCAAATCGCGTTTCAGTCGCGTAATATAGCAAAAGAGGAGTTGGAGATGGCATTGGCGAACCCACAAGATGATTTAGCATATGTGTTAATTGAGGAAGGGCAATTAAAGAGCCGCCTGCAGGCGATTGCTCAAGAGATTTTGGCTGATTACGCCGATGAAGAAGATTTGTTATTAGTGTGCATCTTGAAGGGGAGTTATATTGTTTTAGCAGATTTGTGCCGTCATTTAACGCGGTTTCATGAAGTTGATTTTATGGCGGTATCGAGTTATGGTGGGGGGACGGAGAGTAGTGGGGCGGTGCAGATATTGATGGATTTGAAGCAAGATATTGCGGGGCGACATGTGATTTTAGTGGAAGATATTATTGATAGTGGGCGGACATTGTCGTATATTCGGCGATTATTGGAGGCGCGGGGGCCGGCGTCGTTGCGGATTATGACCTTGTTGAATAAGCCGAGTCGGCGGGAAGTAGAAGTGGATGTGGAGTATATTGGTTTTGATATACCGGATGAGTTTGTGGTGGGTTATGGTTTAGATTATGATCAACGGTATCGACATTTCCCATTTATTGGGGTTTTGAAGCCAACTGTATTTGGTGGAGAGTGAGAATGATTGACGTGGATGTAACTGGTTATGAGGGGAAGTGGGTGGCGTTAGCGTGGGATGGGGGGACGATATGGGGGGCAGGGGAGACAGCGGAGTTGGCGTTAGAGGCGGGGCGCGCGGCCGCGCCGCGGGCGCGGTTACGGCCATGGTTTGTGGAGCCGAAAGGAGGGAAGGCGTTGGTGTTAGCGGAGGAGTTGGCGGCGTTGCGGCCGTTGTTGGTACAGCAGACGCGACCGATTTTTTTGGTGGGGGGAGCGGTCCGAGATGCGTTGTTGGGACGGGTCAGTCATGATTTAGATTTTGTGGTGCCGAAAGAGGCGATTAAGATAGCGTATCGGTTGGGGGATCAGCTAGGCAAGCCAACTTACATTATGGATAAGGAACGGGATGTGGCGCGGATTATGGCGGGTGAGGGGATTGATTTGGCTCGGTATCGGGGGGAAGGGGGATTAGAGGGTGATTTGCGGGCACGTGATTTCACTGTGAATGCGATGGCTTTGCCGGTGATGGCGACCACGCGAGCGGGGGTTATCGATCCGTGTGGGGGGATGGGAGATTTGGAAGCGAAAGTGATTCGATTGGCGTATGGGGAGGCATTTGTTGATGATCCGGTGCGGATGATTAGGGCGGCGCGGCAGGCGATTCAGCTTGGGTTTGAGGTGGCGGAGGAGACAGTGGTGGCGATAAAAGAGGCGCTGGGATTATTTGATAAGCCATCGCCGGAACGGATTCGGGATGAGTTGCTTAAGCTGATCAAGGGGAATGGGGCTCCATTGGGGTTAGAATGGTTGCAGAAGTGGGGGGTGTTAGCGGCAGTTTGGCCTGAGCTAGAGGCGTTGGCGGGGGTGGAACAATCGGAACCACATCATGAGGATGTGTGGCGACATACAGTGGCGGTGATGCGGTGGGTATTGGTAGTGGAAGCGGCGGTGGGGGGTGAAGGAGATGCTGATTTAGTCGATGCGGTGGGTGATTGGGGGGAGCAGATTGAAGCGCATTGGGAACGGCCGGTTGATGGGGGCTTAAATGGCCATATTTTATTCCGTTTGGGGGCGTTATTTCATGATGTGGGCAAGAAAGCGACGCAAACGGTTGAGGCGGATACGGGACGGATTCGTTTTTTTAAGCATGATCAGGTGGGGGCGGAGGTGGCGGAGGGGGTGATGCGGCATTATCGGATGAGCCGAGCGGGACAGGCAGGGGTAGCGGCGATTGTGGCGGGGCATATGCGGCCGTTATTATTATCTGGGGAGGAGCGGGTGACGCGACGGGCAGCGTTTCGCTTTTTCAAGCAGACGGGTGAGGCGGGTTTGGACATTTGTTTGTTGTCGGTGGCGGATTATTTGGCGACGTATGGGGGCCGAGGGGAGGTTGAGAATTGGGAGCGGTTGTTGGGGACGGTGCGGACGTTGTTGCGCTTTTATTTTGAGGAGCAGGAGACGGTGGTGAATCCACCACCGTTGTTAGATGGGCGGCAGGTGATGAAGTTGTTGAAGATGGCGCCGGGGCCACAGGTAGGAGAGGTATTGTTGGGATTGCAGGAGGCGCAGGCGGTGGGGGAGGTGATGACAGTTGAGGAGGCGACGGCGTGGGTGTTGGCGTGGGGGAGTGACTAAAAGGTAAAGATTGCGTTACTGCGTTGGAGGTGGTTGAGGAATTCGTCGCGTGTTTTATGACGATTGCGGAAGGCACCGAGCATGGTACTGGTAGTCATGCGGGCATGTTCTTTTTTGACACCGCGCATCATGGAGCACATATGGGAACCTTCGACGACGACGCCGATGCCGAGGGGATCGAGGATATCATTGAGGGTATTGGCGATTTGGGCGGTCATCCGTTCTTGGACTTGGAGGCGGCGGGCAAAGATTTCGACGATGCGGGGAATTTTAGAGAGGCCGATCACTTTTTTGTTGGGGATGTAGGCGACGCTGGCACGGCCAAAGAAGGGGAGCATATGGTGTTCACATAAGCTAAAGAATTCGATATCTTTGACAACAATCATTTCATCATATTCAACAGTGAAAAGGGCATCGTTTAGGATTTCGTAGGGGTCGGTGTGGTAGCCGGACATGAGTTCATCATACATTTTAGCGATACGAAGGGGGGTATTTTGGAGACCTTCACGTTCAGGGTCTTCACCGATATTGGTGAGAACGGTACGCATGGCATCGATGATGGCTTGTTTTTGTTCATCGACTTGAAAATCTTTATTGGATATATATTGTTGTGGTTGATTAGACATACTGTTTTTCCTAATTGATTAATAAGATGCTGGTTGGGCCGAGGTGCAGGCAATGGTGAAGGGGATGATTTAATGATAGTGGGTAGGGGGTTAGGCTGTGGTGAAATCGAATTGGCAGTGGGGGCATTGAGTGACAGGTGGGGTTAGAGGTTGGTCACATTGGGGGCAGAGGATATCGAATTCGAGGCCACAGGTGGGGCAGTTGGTGTCATCTTCGGTGAGAGGGCCACTACATTGAGGGCAAAGTTCTTGTTGGCAGTGGGGGCATTGATCGATACCACGGTTGATGGGTTGTTCGCAGTAGGGGCAGAGGGTTTGGTTGCCTTGGCCGCATTGGGGGCAAAAGATTTCTTCATCATGGAGGTTGATTTGGCAGTTGGGGCAGAGGCGGTGGTGGCATTGGGGGCATTGGCCGAGGGCGACGGGGAATTGTTGGCCGCAGTCAGGGCAGGCGGTGATGCGCACGATTTTTTCTTCGATGCGGAGGGTATGGACGACGCGGGCGACGGTTGTTTGGCGGGCGGGGGTATCGAGTTGGCATTGGGGGCAGGTGGTATCATCAAGGGGGAGGTTGGTGCCACATTGGTGACAGTAGTTGGGGTAGAGGGCGTTGCAGTTGGGGCAGATGGTGGTGCCGGTGGTGAGTTCGAAGTCGCAGAA
This sequence comes from Anaerolineae bacterium, assembly GCA_035459145.1. Taxonomy (GTDB): domain Bacteria; phylum Chloroflexota; class Anaerolineae; order Promineifilales; family Promineifilaceae; genus DATHYN01. Next base: position 6,116 of record DATHYN010000136.1, read on the forward strand.
TTGGCATTCGAAGTAGAGGGGGGTGTGGCAGTTGGGGCAGGTGTCGTCTTCGTCGTTAACGGCCGTTTGACACACACCACAAAACAGTTGACCACATTCTCGGCAGAACCCTTCTTCTTGAAACATCATTTCGTCACAGTTGGGGCAGTTAACGGCGGTTAAGTTAGCTTCAGCATCTTCGTCATCTTCAATGGCTAAATGCTCAGGCAAGGCACCGGAGCTGACAAGAATATGGCCACAATGGTAACAGGTATGGGCGTCGGCGGTGACTTCGGTGCCACACCGTGAGCAAAAAATAGCAAACTCGGCACCACAATGAGGACATTGCTCATCTTGCGGTGAAATTGCTTGGTTACATTCGGGGCACAGATCTTGGTCACAGTGAGGACAAACATCTGTATCAGCTGTAATTGGTTGTTGGCAAGTTGGACAATGCATAATCAATCCTTTATATCGTTAAACAACTTAAAGCGTTGATTATAGCAGATAAAGCGGTAAAATGGATCATAATCGGGGTAATATCTTTACAAGATTATAAAGATAATTTGCTACCCTTACGCAGAGCGTTATAATTAGGAGGTCAGCCCTTGGTTGTGCAAGTTGACCACCGGGGCGATATCTATTTAGATGTTGTCAGCTTAATCTGGAGAATAGAGCCACATGCCAAATGATAGTTTAACCGTGACCGATAACCGTACGGGCCGTACGTACGAATTACCCATTACCGATGGCACCATTCGGGCCATGGATTTACGGCAAATCAAAGTTCAAGACACAGACTTTGGTTTAATGAGTTATGATCCTGCTTTTAAGAATACTGCGTCGACCAAAAGTACCATTACCTACATTGATGGGGCGAATGGTATTTTGCGTTATCGCGGCTATCCAATTGAACAGTTAGCCCAAAATAGCAGTTATTTAGAAGTTGCCTATTTGATTTTGTATGGTGAGTTACCAACCTCGTCCCAATTAGATGATTGGACGCGGCAGATTACCTACCATACGATGGTACATGAAAATGTTAAGGCGTTTATTAATGGCTTCCGCTATAATGCCCATCCAATGAGTATGCTTATTAGTAGTGTAGCAGCGATGGCGACATTTTATCCGGAAGCGAAAGATGTTAATGATGCTGATGTACGTTCCTTACAAATCAAACGTTTGATTGCCAAGATGCCAACCTTAGCGGCATTATCATACCGTTATAGTATGGGTTTGCCGACCAATTATCCGGATAATGATTTGAGTTATACGGGCAATTTCTTGAGTATGATGTTTAAGATGGTTGAGCATAAGTATAAGTTAGAGCCAGCATTAGAGCGGGCATTAGATGTTTTATTTATTTTACATGCTGATCATGAACAAAATTGTGGGACGAACGCGATGCGTTCGGTAAGTAGTTCAAAGGTAGATCCGTACAGTGCGATGGCCTCGGCGGCGGCGGCTTTGTTTGGGCCGTTGCATGGTGGTGCTAATGAAGCGGTTTTACGGATGTTGAATGAGATTGGGCATGTAAATAATATTCCTGATTTTATTGATCGGGTTAAGAACCGCGAAGTGCGGTTAATGGGTTTTGGCCATCGTGTTTATAAGAATTATGATCCACGCGCTTCGATTATTAAAGAAGTGGCGGATGAAGTTTTTGATATTACGGGGCGGAATCCGTTGTTAGATATTGCCTTAGAATTAGAACGAATTGCCTTAGAAGATGAATATTTTGTGGAGCGGAAATTGTACCCGAATGTTGATTTCTACTCTGGGATTATTTATCAAGCGATGGGTTTGCCGGTGGCGATGTTCCCGGTGATGTTTGCCATTCCACGGACGGTGGGTTGGTTATCACAGTGGGAAGAGATGATGAATGATAGTGAGCAAGCGATTGCGCGGCCGCGGCAAATTTATTTGGGGTATGATGAACGGGATTATGTTGCGATTGATAAACGTTAGTTAGTTGGTCGTTGGTTGTACCGCCGGAATGGGTTCATTCCGGCGGTTTGCATTTATAGGGTAGAGGACAAATGACACATATTATCCCCCATTTTATATTAGAAAAATATGAGTCTGGAGAAGATGAAGGGGGATTTAGGGGGGTATCGTTATTTGCGGATGTATCTGGTTTTACGGCGGTGACAACGGCATTAAGTGAGCATGGTCAAGAGACGGTTGAGGTGATGGCCAACTTGATGATGTTGATTTTTGAACCGTTGGTAGAGGCTGTTTATGCTTATGGGGGGTTTATAACGACCTTTGGTGGTGATGCGTTTACGGCATTATTTCCGTTGGGGCAGATGATAGAGGTTGGGGGCGTGTTGGTTGAAGAGCCGGATGAGGTTGTACATCAGCGAGCGGTAGCAGCGGCGATGACGATACAAGCGTATATGCAGGCATATCCTCAGCATAAGACGCGGTACGGTGTTTTTGATTTTGCGATTAAGTTAGGGATAGGGGTTGGCGACGTTTATTGGGGGATATTGCGGCCGGAGGCGGAGGGTGGGGGGCAATATGCGCAATATTATTTTAGTGGGGCGGCGGTGGATCGGGCGGCGGCGGCCGAGCATCAAGCGACAGCTGGTGAAGTTATATTAATTGATGCGGTGATGAAAGTGTTGGCTGATACAGTAGAGGGAGAGCGGATTGATAAGTATTATTGGCGTGCCAAGCAGGTCATCGGGGCGTTGCCATCATCGCAAACAGTCGCATCAAAACCTGTATTGCCAGCCATTGAGTCATTTGTACCAGTAGCGATTCGTCAATTACAGACCTTGGGGGAGTTTCGTCAGGTTGTCACCGTGTTTGTTAGTGTGATGGCACCGGATACACATGAGCGGTTGAATGTTTTGATGCAAACCGTATTTAAATTACAAGGACAGTATGGTGGTTATTTAAATAAGGTTGATTTTGGGGATAAGGGTTGTACATTGCTTTTGTTTTGGGGGGCACCGGTACAGTTAGAAAATGATATTGAGCGAGCCTTAGAATTTATTTTAGAGTTGATGCGAATTAGCCCGGTGACATTGCGGGCGGGCATTACATATCGCAAATTGTATGCGGGGATGGCAGGTGGTAAACGGCGGGGAGAGTTTACCTGTTATGGGAGTGGTGTCAATATGGCGGCACGGTTTATGATGAAGGCGCAGTGGGGGGATGTGTGGTTAGATGAAGCGGTGGCGGGGTTGGCGCGGGGACATTTTTTGGTGGAGGAGGAAGGGGCGTTTGAGTTCAAGGGTTTTGAACAGGCTCAGATGGTGTATAGTTTGGTGGATAAGGAAGCGTTTAGTACGGAGACCTATTTTATAGGGCAGTTAGTGGGGCGGGAAGCGGAGTGGGAGCGTATAATGACATTTTTAGCGCCGTTGTGGGCAGAGGGTGGTCATAATTGGGCCGGGGCGTTGGTGGTGGCGGGAGAGGCGGGTATGGGTAAGAGTCGGTTGGTTATCGAGTGTGCTGAAGGCGCTTTAGCGGCATATGGTGGGCAGTTGTTTTTAGCTCAATCGGATCAAATTGTACAAGGGCCATTGCATCCATTTCGTTATTGGTTGCGCACTTATTTTGGGCAAGCATCATCTTATTCAGAGACACGCAATAAGCGAACGTTTCAGCGACAGATGGATAATTTAATTGCGGAGACGATGGATGAGGATTTGCGGGAGACATTGGTGCAAGGGCGGTCATTTTTGGGGGCATTGGTGGATTTATATTGGGAGGATTCGGCTTATGAACGGTTGGATGGGGCGGGGCGTTATGAGTGGAACTTTACGGCGCTGAAAGCGTTGATTTTGGCGGAAAGTTTGCGTAAGCCGATTATCTTGCATATGGAAGATATTCAATGGTTAGATCCTAGTTCTTTAGAGTTTTTAGGGCGGTTGGGCCGTAATATTGATGATTATCGGTTAGCGATTTTGGCGACGACGCGAACGGTTGATTTAGAGAGTGAAAATTTATTGGGGGAAATGGGTTATGAGCGTTTTGTGTTGTCACCATTAGGGGCGGATGGTTTACGACAGCAGGCGGAGGTGTTATTAGAGGGGGCAGTACCGGATGAGTTGGTGGATTTGTTGGTGGCGCGGGCGGATGGTAATCCATTTTTTGCGGAGCAGATTTTATTATATGTACAGGGGACGGAACAGTTAAAGAAAGTTGGGGAGGAATGGTTTATTGATGGTGGGGAGGAGGGGTTACCGGATACGATACGGGCTTTATTTATGGCTCGTTTGGATCAGTTATCGGTTGAGATTCGGGGGATTGTGCAGATGGCGGCGGTTTTGGGGCGGGAGTTTGAGATAAATTTGTTATTGCAGATGTTGCGGGGTGATGAGCAGGCGTTGGAGAAGGTGCGGGTGGCCGAGCGGGCATCGATTTGGGCGGCATTAAATCAGATGCGATATATTTTCAAGCATGCGTTATTGCGAGATGCGGCTTATGAGATGCAGTTACAGGGGCGACGGCGGGCACTACATCGTGTAGCGGCTCAGGGTATTGAGCGGTTATATGGTAGTAGTTTAGAGTCGCATTATGCGGATTTGGCGTATCATTATGCGGAGGCTTATGAGTTAGGTGAGGAAGGGATTAAGGGGAGTGCTTGTTTTTATTTGCAGAAGGCGGGTGAGCAAGCGGCGGGGCGTTATGAGAATGAATCGGCAATTGAGTATTTGACCGCGTCATTGGCTTTGGTGGCTGAAGAGGACAAACAACGTCAATATGAGATTTTGTTGGTTCGACAGAGTGTTTACCATTTATTAGGTGAGCGGGAGGAAGAGGCGGCGGATTTGGATGAGCTTAGTTTGCTAGCGGCCGAGCGGGAGACGTGGCAGTTGGAGGTGATGTTGCGGCGGGCGGCTTATGCGGAGGCGGTGGGGGATTATGGGACGGCGGTGGCAGCGGCCGAGGGGTTGGTGGTGATGGCTGAGGCGGCCGAGGCGTTAGAGTATGCGGTTAAAGGGCATTTAGAATGGGCTCGTTCATTAACCCATTTAGGTAAATATGATGTTGCCCGTGAATATTTAGATGTGGCTATGGCTAAAGCAGAACAACTTGGTCGGTTGGATTTGGTTATGGCTGTGTTTGGCTTTTTAGGGATTTTGTTACGTGACAAAGGTGAGTTAAAACAGGCTCAATATTATTTTGAGCAAACATTATCTTTGGCTCGAGATGTAGGTGATAAATTAACAGAAGCAAGACAGTTAAACAATTTAGGCAATTGTATACGTGCGCAAGGGGATTTGATTGGTGCACAACATTATTATCAACAAGCTTTACGAGGGGCGCATGAGATTGGTAGTCAATTAGGACATAGTATTATAGCTAGCAATCTAGGGGTTATTACGCGTGACTTAGGTTTGTATGATGAAGCGTTGCAATATGCACAAAATGCGTTAAAGATTTCTCAAGAGATTAATGATCAAATGGGCGTTGCTTTCATCTTGACTGACTTAGGTATTATTGCCCAAATGCAGGGTCAATTAACATTAGCTAAGGAATATCAACAACAAGCTTGGCAAGTTGCACAAGAAATTGGAGACAAAGAAGCGCAAGGTTTTTGTTTGGTTAGTTTAGGTGAGATTTTGGTATTGCTTGAGGAAGAAGAGGAGGGGATTGCTTTATTAGAACAAGCGGTACAATTGCGCAAGGATTTGGGAAATCAAGCCTTATTAATGGAAGCATTAGCTGTTTTAGCTAATATCAAGTTATGGCAACAGGAAAATGTGGTAGCATTGCAGATTATTAATGAGGTGCTGCAATATCTTGAAGAAGAAAATAGCTTGATTGATACGATAGCTCCTTTACGGATATTTTGGTTTTGTTATCTTATTTTAGCTAGTTGTCAAGATGAACGAGCACGGCCTATTCTATATAAAGCGTACCAACAATTGCACCAACAGGCTCATAAAATTTCAGATAAAGAGGTACGTCAAGCCTATTTATCTATACCATGGCATGCCCAAATTAATGAAGCTTATGAGAATGATGGTAGGGAGATTGAGATAATGGCTTCGTCAGTAATTATCGATAATATTATTGGTGTAAAAGAACAGCGAGAACAAGCGATAAAATCAGATACTGTTATTGAATCGAAGCGTAAAAAGAAGAAAAAGAAGAAAAAGAAGAAAAAGAAACGGAATCAAACTGTTATTAATGTGTATATTACGATTGAAAATATTGATAATCTAGTTTTGTATGGGATGGATATGAATGAGGAAGAATAAAAAAAGCCGCCATTAGGCGACTTTTTTATTACTTCACAATCATACCAATAGTACTTTCGTGGTGTGTAATTTATTCTAAGATCCAGATGTTAGAACAAATTGGAAGGCGCCACGTCTAATACTTTGTGAAGCAGTGGTGCCACAATTGTTTTGAGCAATAATCAAGAATGTGTAATTATTACTGGGTGTAGTGAGGGCATTAACTTCAGTGTAATTAGTTGCAGAGATAAGTGAACAGTTGGCATTGGCTGTACAATCACCAAGAGGGAGAAAGTAAGGGGTATTGATGTCATGCCATACCGCATAGGTATCAGCTTCAGTATCATTCCAAGAGAGAGTTAAATCATTGTTTGAGGGGGCGAGCGTAAAGGTGGAAACTGGTTCAGGTATCGCACAGGCTAAAATCGTTGTGAGCGGATGGTACCAGGCATAATCATTGGCCCAAAGTCGGTCATGATCCATTATCCAGTTATCAACTTGGAAAGTAATGGTTTTACCTAATTGGCCACAATTGTTCGGTGCACCAAGCAAAGTTTCGCTTTTAACTTGTAATTTATAAGCTAGTTTTCCTTGCCAAGAGATAATATTGGTTGAGCCACAGAGGGTGCCATCAATCCAAGCAGTAATGGGCATGCCGATGGTGGGAGTGAAGGTATTGGTTGTGGGTGTGAGCCAGCCAAAATAAGTGGCGGGGGGGAGTTGGAAAGTTGATATTTGTTTTATATTGTGTAAATTCGTGGGTGTATCATCAGGTGGGGCCATAAATAAAGTAATGGGTTGAGTAACTGTAATCCAATAAGCTTGGGTGTAGTTAAACTCAACCAGATTATTGATGAGGGTATCGAATAGCGGATAGTTGGTGGTAACAAGTGGGTCATGTAACGACCAAAGATTATTATTAGCCGAATAGTGATGAATAGAGCCATATTGATTTGTTAAAGAAGCTAAACCGGTGGTTATAGGGCGGGTTTCAGGAATACCATAGCCAAAGTTGTTCCAGCCGGTGGTGAAGGGGTCGTAAGCGATGGTGGAGAGGAGGGTGTAGAGGCCGTTTCCGCGCATTTGGGCGGCGGCGAAGTTTTCTTGGGTATCGAGGGTGGTGTTGAGGCGTTGCCAAGAGAGGCCGTTATCGGGGGAGTGGTAGATGGTGAGGAGATTTTCGTAGACGTTGCCGCCGGGGACGTTGGTTTGGAGGTAGTTGAAGGCGATGGTGCGGGTGATGGTGGTTTCTTGGCCGGAGATGGCGGTGAAGCGGTAGGCTTGGCCGACGGGGGTGAACCAGTTGGGGAGAGTGGCTAGGTCGGGTAAGGCTTGGAAACTAGCTGTCCCTGTATCGCCAAGGATGTCGTCCAAGTTGAAAATTTGTACTTGCCCGTTGTCAGACATAACAGGTGCGCCCCAAGTGCGGGTGTTGCCACCCCAAGTACGCGTGTTACCGCCCCAGGTGCGGGTGTTGCCACCCCAAGTACGGGTGTTGCCGGCCCAGCCTTCACCGAGGGTGAAGGGGATGATGCTTTCGTAGGGGGTGGTGCTGGTGGGGGTTTGCC
>DATHYN010000137.1:0-3499 GCA_035459145.1 Anaerolineae bacterium
GGGGATGGTTTCTTTTGACGTGGGCGCGTCGGTGGAGACGGTGTCTGAGCCGGTTTGGCGGGCTAGTTTACCGGCGGGGGAAGGTGAAGCGGCGCGTTTGTTGGAGGATTTGGAAGCGAAGTTAGCGGCGACGCAGGCGGCATTACCGGCGGCGGAGGGGGGGATTGATGAGGTGGTGCATCAGAAGCGGATGGTGGCCGAGGGGGTCTCCTTTGCGGTACCGACATTGACCCCAGCGGAGCAGACGTTGTGGCAGCTGATGCGGGAGTTAGAAGGGGAAGATGAAGTTGTTCATTATGGCATGGTAGAGGATGGGTTAGCGGCGGCGCAACAACAGTGGTCGGCGATGGCGAATTGGTTGGAGCAAACGTTGGGGCATTATACCTACGTAGAAACAGAGGTTGGGGGGCAGTGGATAGGGCGGACAACGGTGGCGTGGCAGGGGGATTTTCAGACGTATTGGTCTGATGAGCGTATGAGCGGGGAGATGGATTTGCATTTGCGCACATTACGGGTAGCCTTATCATCACGGAATACGTTATTACAAACGATTAGTTTAGCCGCGGCCAGCGCGGCGAAGATTTCTTTAGCATTAAGTATGGGGCCAGCTGGGGCGATTCAAGCGTTACCAGCGGCGTGGAAATATATCAATCAGGTGCGTCAGGCATGGTCGGCGCATCAACAAGTTGTAAAGGAAAATGAATAATGGCACAAGAATTAGAACAATCATTGAAGAAAGCGGCAGAAAAAGTGGCTCAATATGTGAGTGATGTGAGTGAGCTAACGGTTAAGACAAATTATGTCATCATTAGTGAAGATGGATCGGGGGATTTTGATAATCCGAAGTTGGCGGCACAAACGACGATTAATTTAGACGGTGATTCAGAGACGACGGTGCCGATGCGTAAAGCGACGGATGCTAATGGGGGGGAGACGTTAGAGATTGATATGCCGTTATTTGCGTTGCATGAGAGCAATGTGGAGACGGCGATTACGTATCGGGCTGAGATGTTGGCTTCGTTGTTAGATTTGTTAAAGGACGAGTAGGTCAATGGGTAGTAAACAGTTAAATGTTCCTTACCATTCACAGTGGGACGCTGATGCCCAAGATCATATTACGGATTGTGGGCCAACGTCATTGTCGATGGTTTTAAATGGTTTTAATATTACGGCGACGACAGATGGGTTATATCAACATATTCGGCCGCGCACAGCGACACAGTACACGAACTTTCTTGATTTGATGAAAGCGGGTAAGGTGATGGGGTTGCAGTTTGAGTATTGGGCGGCTGATAGCGAGGCGACGGCGTATGCGGCGTTGAAACGTTATATTGATGCGGGTAAGCCGATGATTGTGTTGGTTAACTATCGCACGTGGCAAAAACCGACGGGCAATATTTTTGATGGGACCCATTTTGTGGTGGTGGTGGGGTATGATGACAGTCATATTTACATCAATGATCCGTTATTTGGAGGAACGCGAAATGTGCCGCGGGATAATGGTGACCATTTTAAGATGAGCTATCGGGTGTTTATGGATGGTTGGGGTGGTTTGAATGGAGTGAATGGGAATTCGGATTATTCGTATATTATTCCGAAGAAGAGTATGCCAACGGCCGTAGCGACGCCAGCAACACCGGCACCGGCCGCGCCAGCATCAGCGACGCCAGCAGTGACAACCCCAACGCCGGTTACGGTTGAATCGGAACCGGTGCCAACGGCCGTGGGGGAAGTACCGGAGATGACGGCGGAAGTGAAGCGTCGGATTCGGGCATTGGCGGCGCATGTGCGTTCGTATCCACCTGATTTTGATGATCCGAAGGATGTGAAGTTCTGGGGTGAACGGTTAGGTGATTATGGGGCGAAAACGAAGACCCATGTGGTTGGTAATGGGGAGACATTCTCATCGGTGGCGGGTAAATATTATGATGATGCCTCCGCTTATCGTGGGATTCGGAGTTATAACAATATTACGAGCAAATGGTTATGGGTAGGGCAACGGTTGCAGATTCCGTTGATAGGGGATACGCCATTGCCGACAGATGCGCCGTTGGATCCGGGGGCGGCGGCGTTTAGTATTGGAGCTGACCCGCTTGGCAGCCAAGAGGCGGCTGAGTACACGGAAGTGGAAAAGTTAAATGAAGGCTTCTCGTTTAGTGAGGGGTTGGAACCGGGGATGAGCATTTAGTTTTAGTGAAGTGGAGGGGGTGAGGAACAGTTGTTTCTCACCCTCTTTTTGATCAAGCATAGTAGAAGGGTGCTCGTGCGCATGACACCGATGAACAGTTTAGAGATTGAGATTAAGTCTGGGCAGAACGGCCGTTATCCGGTGACGATCAGTTATCGGCCAGTGGGCGATTTTGAAGTAGCACGTGGTGGGGAATTGGTTTGGGAGGGGGTTGAGCGCGAATTGAGACAAGTGGGGGATGATAGACAGGCGTATGGGGAGGTGTTGGGCCGGGCGCTGTTTCAAGATGTGATTCGAGATACGTGGATGCAGGCGCGGCGTGATAGTGAGGGTGGGGTACGGGTGTTGTTGAATGTAGAGGCGCCGGAGCTTAAGGGATTTCAGTGGGAGCGGTTGTGTGCGCCGTCGGGGGGAAGTGGGGCGTGGCGGCATTTGCATACAGATCAGCGGGCGGTTTTTTCGTGGTATTTGCCGAGTGCCAATGAGCGCCGGTTTCCACCGATTGGACGGATGGATTTGGGGGCGTTGGTGGTGTTGGCCAATCCGCCCGCGGACAATCAGGCGGGTTTAGCGCGGGTAGATGGGGAAGCGACGATTGCGGCGGCGCGGCGGGGGTTGGGGGAGATACCGACGACGGTGTTGGCGCATGTGGAGGGGGCGGATGGGGTACCGACAGTGGACAATGTGCTACGCCATTTGAGTGAGGGGCGGTATACGATTTTGCATTTGATCGCGCATGGGTATCATAACGAGGAGAAGGGGAAAAGTTACATATATTTTGTAGATGAAACGGGGGAGCGGGTTGAGCCGGTGACAGCAACGACAATTATTGAGCGTTTTGATAATTTGGCGGGGGGTAAGTTGCCTTATTTTATCTTTTTATGCACGTGTGATAGTGCGAAAGGGGAGGGAGAAGGGGCGTTAGGGGGGATTGGACAAAGGTTGGTGCGGGAGTTGGGGGTGCCGGCAGTGGTGGCGATGACAGAGCAGATATCGGTGGCGACGGCGGAGGTATTGACGACACCATTTTATGAGCAGTTGCGGGCGCATGGGGAGGTTGATCGGGCGTTGGTGGCGGGGTTGGCGGGGGTGATGGGAGCGGGGGATGTGTTGGTGCCGGCGGTTTTTGGGCGGTTGGGGGAACGGCCGTTATTTAGTGACAGTTTGGAACGGCCGTTGACAGATAAGGAGATTGTGGCGGGGTTGGCGCGGATGAAGACGTTGGTGCCGGAGCGGGCGCCAATTTTGTGGACGGATTTCGTGGGGGCGGTGCAGAAGGTTCAGCCGACGTTGGGGGTGGGGACAGGGGGG
>DATHYN010000138.1:0-33380 GCA_035459145.1 Anaerolineae bacterium
GGGGGGGCTGAGGGTGACGATGGCTTGGGCGGCGGCATCGATGGGGATGAGGTGGAAATGGTTGTGGTGGTCGGGGGCGAGGCCGAGTTGGAGGCAGCCTTTGAGGAGGCGCCAGATGAGATCGGTCTGTTTGTTGATGGCGGTGCGGTGGTCACCGGTGATGAGGCCGGGCCGATAGATGGCGACGGGGATATTTTGTTGGCTGGCGAGGGTGATTAACTTTTCGGCGACCCATTTGCTTTGGACGTAGCCGTTGGGGAGCGCGGGGGAGGGTGTGTCGATGACTGTTTCGGTGATAGTGATGCCATCGTCAAAGGTAGCGGGGAGGGCGACGCCGGTGGTGGAGATGAAATGTATCGGTTTGCGGGTGGTGGTGGCGGCGAGGCGGATGATGGTTTGGGTGCCGTCGACGTTGGCGGGGGCGAGGGTGGGGTAGGGGTAGATGAAGTTGACCCAAGCGCCGTTATGGTAAATGGTGTCAATTTGGTGGGCGAGTTGGTTAAATTGGTGGGGGGGCAGGCCGAAAAGGGGTTGATCGAGCGCGCCGACAAGGGGAACGAGGCGGGGGGCGAAGCTGTCTTGCCAAAGATGGTATTGCTGGAGGCTGGCGGTGAGGCGTTGGCGGGCGGCGGCCTCGTTGTCGGCGCGGACTAGGCAATGGATGGTGGCATCGGTGGTGGCGAGGAGTTGGTGGAGGAGGTAGGTGCCGAGGTAGCCGGTGGCGCCGGTGAGGAAAATTTGCCTCGGCTTCGCATAGTCAGAAAGGGGTGTGGTCGGATCGAAGGGGATGGAGGGGTCGAGAACGGCGGCGGCGAGGAGGTCGGCGGGGGTGGTGGTGGCGGCCGCCTCGGCCTCCCCCGTATGATACGATTCGATAAAGCCCGCCAATTGGGCAATCGTCGGCGTCTGGAACAGTTGACGCACGGCCAAGGTGGTGGCCAACTCCGCTTCGATGCGGGCGACCATCTGTGTCACTAACAGGGAGTGGCCGCCTAAGTTGAAGAAGCTGTCGTTGCGGCCCACTTGGGGCAAGCCTAAAATGTCGCTCCAGATGGTGGCTAACTGCTTTTCGAGGGGGGTTTGGGGTGGTTGGTAGGCGGTGGTCAGGTGGCGATCGCTATCGGGGGCGGGGAGAGCGAGTCGGTTGACTTTGCCGTTGGGGGTGAGGGGGAGGTTGGGGAGCAAGAGGAAGGTGTGGGGGAGCATATAATCGGGGAGTTGTTGTTGTAAAAATTGACGAAGTTGGGGGATGAGGGCGCGTTGTTGGTGGCCTTGGAGTGGGTTGTTGGCGTAGGGTGGGCCGGGCGGGGTTAATGGGGGTGTGGGTGGGGGCGTGGTCATGTCGCGGGGTTGGAGCCAGAGGTTGAAATGGGTGGGGTCGTCGGCGGACCAGCTGATGAATGCTTGGTAGGGGGTGTCGGCGGTGGCGGTCCAGATGGTTTCGGGGTCGAGGTTGTGGCTGGGGTGGGGGGAGAGGTTGAAGGTGGCGAGGGGGGTGTCATCGGCTTGAGCGGCCAGCCAGTTGAGTTGTTGCTGGATGGGGGCGAGGCGGGCGTTGGGGATGTGGTACCAGCCGTGGGGGGCGCCGTTGGTGGCGAGGTGGGTGGTGATGGTGTCGAGGGTGTGGGTGGAAGCCCAGGCGGTCCATTGGGGGGGCGCGGGGGGGGCAGGCTCGGCGCGGCCGAGCCAGACGTCGTAACGGAATTGGGTGAGTTCGTTATGGTGTTGGCCTCGTTTGAGTTGGTGCCAGTGATGGGTGAGGGTGGGGAGGGAGGCGGCGAGTTGGGTAAAGAATTGGGGGGCGACTAGGAGTTCTTCTTCTTGTTCGCGGCCGCGCTCGCGCTCACGGCCGAGGACGGCGACGGGGGTATCGGCGGGGAGTTGGGCCCATTTGGTGGCGGTGTGGAAGGCGTCGAGGAGGGCGTAATGGCGGACATCGCCGATGAAGATGTGGCCGTTTGGTTTGAGGAGGGCGGCGGCTTGGGTGAGGACGGTTTCGAGGTAGGTGAGGGTGGGGAAATATTGGATGACGGAGTTGAGAATAATCAGATCGAAAGAGTTGGGTTCAAAATTATCGAGTTGGTGGGCGGCTTGTTGGTTGAGATGGATTTCAGCTGGTAGTGGATTGTGATCGAGTTGGGATTGAATGTAGTCGAGGCCGGAAGCGGAGATATCGGTGGCGTGGTAGCTGGTGCAGTGGGGAGCGAGGTTGAAGAGAATCATGCCGGTGCCACAGCCGATTTCGAGGACGTTTTGGGGGTGGAGGTGGCGGAGGCGGCGGATGGTGTGGTCGAGCCATTCTTGCATGTGTGGTTGGGGGATGGGTTGGCCGGTGTAACTGCTGTTCCAGCCGATTGTGTTGAAGTTGAAGGGGGTGGCGCCATCCGATTGTTGGTAGGTTTCGCTCCAGATGGATCGCCAATGGGTGAGTTGTTCTTGTTGGGTGGTGGTGAGGTCGGCCGTGTTTGTTGGTTCTTCTTCTGTTTGGGGGACGACGTAGGCGATGAGTCGTTTATCTTGGGGGGAGAGGGTGTGGAGGGTGACGGCGGCTTGGCTGACGGCGTCATGTTCGGCGAGGAGGGCTTCGATTTCGCCGAGTTCGATGCGGAAGCCGCGCAATTTGATTTGGAAATCGGAGCGGCCTAAAAATTCGATGCGGTTGGAGGGGAGGTAGCGGGCGCGGTCACCGGTGTGATAGAGGCGGGCGCCGGGTTCGGTGCTGAAGGGGTGGGGGATAAATTTGGTGGCGGTGAGGGCGGGGCGGCCCCAGTAGCCGCGGGCGAGGCCGTGGCCGCCGATGTAGAGGTCGCCGGGGACGCCGAGGGGGGCGGGTTGGAGGTAGGGGTCGAGGATGTAGAGTTGGGTGTTGTCGATGGGGGAGCCGATTGGTTCGACGGCGGAGGTGGCTTCGCCGCTGGTGGGGAGGACTTGCCCGACGGCAGACCAGACGGTGGTTTCGGTGGGGCCGTACATATTGTAGACGGAGCCGGCGTGGTCGATCAGTTGTTGGGCGAGTTCGCGGGGGAGGGCTTCGCCGCCGCATAAGATTTTGAGGTGGTCGGAGGGGGCCCATTGGCTGGCGAGGAGGAGTTGCCAGCTGGCGGGGGTGGCTTGCATGGTGGTGATGTGGTGGTCGCGGAGAAGTTGTTGGAGGCGGCGGCCATCGGCGGCGGTATCGCGGGTGGTGAGGACGACTTTGGCGCCGACGGTGAGGGGGAGGAGGAGTTCGAGGACGGAGATGTCGAAGGAGATGGTGGTGATAGCGAGAAGGGTGTCGACGACGGTGATGTTGAGGCGGTGGCGCATGCTGTTGAGGAAGTTGTGGACAGCTTGGTGAGGGATTTGGACCCCTTTGGGGCGGCCGGTGGAGCCGGAGGTGTAGATGATGTAGGCGAGGGTTTGCGGGGGAAAGTTGAGATTTAGATTGGTGGTCGGTTGTGAGGTGATATCGGGTTGGAGTTGATCGAGGAGGAGGACCGAGGTGGAGGTAGCGGGGAGGTGGTCGCGGGTGTCGGTCGCGGTGAGGATGTGGCTGAGTTGGGCATCTTCGATGATGTAGCTGAGGCGGTCGGGGGGGAAGTGAGGGTCGAGGGGGACGTAGGTGGCGCCGGTTTTGAGGATGGCGAGGAGGGCGATGAGCATTTGTTGGGGGTTGGCGAAGGCGAGGCCGAGGCGTTGCTCGGGGGAAGTGCCGAGGGATTGGAGGTAGTGGGCGAGTTGGTTGACCTGTTGGTGGAGTTGGTGGTAGGTGAGGTGGGTATCGTTGAAGATGGTGGCGGTGGCGTCCGGGGTGAGGGCAGCTTGGGCGTTGAAAAGTTGGGGGAGGGTGAGGGTTTGGTCGTATTGGGTGGCGGGAGGGGCGTGCCATTGTTGGAGGTGGGTTAGTTCGCTGGGGGTGAGGAGGTTGTAGGTGGCGATTGGTTGTTGGGGGTTGGCGGCGATGGCGGCGAGGAGGGTTTGGAAGTGGCCGATCATGCGTTCCATGGTGGCGGTGGTGAAAAGGTCGGTGTTGTATTCGAGGGAGCCGACTAAACCATCATCGGACTCATGGAGGAACCAAGTGAGGTCAAATTTGGCGCTATCGTTGGCTTTGCTGACGGTTTCGATGGTTAAGCCGGGGAGTTCAAGTTTAGCTGGGGGGAGGTTTTGGAAGGCGAACATGACTTGGAAGAGAGGTTGGTAGCTGAGGTCGCGGTTGGGTTGGAGTTCTTGTACGAGGAGTTCGAAGGGCATGTCTTGGTGGTCGTAGGCGGCGAGGGCGCGGGTGCGGGTGTGGCCGAGGAGGGTGATGAAATCTTGACGGCTGTCGATATCGACACGCATGACTAGGGTGTTGACGAAGAAGCCGATGAGGGCTTCGATTTCGGTATGGTTGCGGTTGGCGATGGGGGAGCCGATGAGGATATTTTCTTCGCCGGTGTACCGTTGGAGGAGGATGCCGCAGGCGGTGAGGAGGGTCATGTAGAGGGTGGCGTTATTTTCTTGGCTGATGGTGGCGAGGCGTTGGCTGGTGGCGAGGGGGATGTGGAAGGGGATTGTTTGGCCGTGGAAGCTTTGTTGGGGAGGGCGGGGTTTATCGGTGGGGAGCGGGAGGAGGGTGGTATTGACATTGAGTTGTTCGCGCCAGAAATCGAGGTGGGGTTGTAGTTGATCGGGGGTGAGGGTTTGTTGTTGCCAATAGGCAAAATCGGCGTAATGGATGGTGATGGGGGGGAGGGGATTAGGTTGATTTTGGCTGTAGGCGGTGTAGAGGGCGACTAATTCTTGGATGAGAATGGAGAGGGACCAGCCATCGGCGATGATGTGGTGGATGTTGAGGGCGAGGATGGCTTGGTGGTCATTTAGTTGGAGGAGGTGAGCGCGCCAGAGGGGGCCGCGGGTGAGGGAGAATGGTTTGTTGGCATCTTCGTGGAGAAAATTTTGGCTGGTGGTCTGTTGTTCGGCGGGAGAGAGGTGGGTGAGGTCGATGATGGTGAGCGGGGTGGGGTTGGGGGGGAGGAATTGTTGTTCTGGTTTGCCGTGGGCATCGGTGAAGATAGTGCGTAGCGCTTGATGACGGGCTTCGATGGTGGCGAGGGTTTGGTTGAGGGCGTCGTTGTTGATATCGCCAGTGAGGTGGAGGGTACGGATGATGTTGTAGGCGTGGTTAGAGGGGTAGAGTTGTTCGAGGAACCAGAGCCGTTGTTGGGCGAAGGAGAGGGGGGCACGGTCGGTGGTGGGGCGTGGGGTGATTTTGGGCGGGGTGTTGATGCTGGCCCCTTCTTCTTCGAGGAGGAGGTCCAGTAAGTCATCATCATCGAATATGAAATCGGAATCTGAAGCGGTCATCTTTTACTCACATTTATTGTTTAGAGGCACGTAATTTAGCTAGTTCGGCGGGGGACATGTTGGCAATTTTTTGGCGTAGTTGGGCGATTTTTTGGACGTGGCCGGGGTGGGGTTCGAGAGCGGTCATGGCGGCGGTGAGGTCGGCGATGGTGGGGTTGGTGAAGAGGGTTTGGAGGGGGATGTGGAGGCGGAACGCTTTGCTGATGCGGGTGATGAGTTGGGTAGCGAGGAGGGAGTGGCCGCCGAGGGTGAAGAAGTTATCGAAGATGCTGATTTGGTCGTGGCCGAGGAGTTGTTGCCAGATATTGGCGACGACTTCTTCGGCGGCGTTACGGGGGCTGGTGTAATTATTGTTAACGACTTGATGGTGGCGTTCGGGGGTGGGGAGGGCGTGCTGATCGATTTTATCGTTGGGGGTTTTGGGCCAGGCGGTGAGGGGGATGTAGGCGGTGGGGAGCATGTAGCTGGGGAGGGTTGCTTGGAGGAATTGGTGGAGGTCGAAGGGGGTGGTGTTGGTTGTGGGATCGTTGGGGATGACGTAGGCGATGAGTTGTTGGTTTTGGTCATTATCGAGTTTAGCGATGACTAGACATTGGTCGATATGGGGGTGGTCGCGCAATTTGCTTTCGATTTCGCCGAGTTCGATACGGAAGCCACGAATTTTGATTTGGTGGTCGCCGCGGCCGATAAATTCGAGTGAGCCATCAGCGAGATAGCGAACGATATCACCCGTACGGTAAAGACGTTCCCCCGGTTCGGCGGCGAAGGGGTTGGGGATGAATTGTTGGGCGGTACGGATGGGGCGTTGGTGGTAGCCGTAGGCGAGGCCAGGGGAGCTAATGTACAGTTCGCCAGCGACGCCAATGGGGACAGGCTGGAGGTAAGAGTTGAGGATATAAAGTTTATTGTTAGAGATAGGGCGGCCGATAGAAGGGATAGCGGGTTGGGATTTGGTGGTTGAGGAGATGGTGTGGGAAGTGGTGACGACACTGTTTTCGGTGGGGCCATAATTGTTGACTACTTGGAAGGGGAGCGATTCGGGTGGGTTTTGGCGGAGTTTATCGCCACCAGTGAGCAGGTAACGGAGAGCGGTATGGTTTGGCCACTGGAGGCTGAGCATAGTTTGGGCGAGGGGAGTTGGTAGGAAGGAGACGGTGATCTGGTTATTGATGAGCCAATCGCGGAGTTGGGGGGGATCGATAAGTAGTTCTTCGGGGGGGAAATGGATAGTGGCGCCGATGGTGAGGTAGGGCCAAATTTCCCAGACGGAGGCATCGAAGGCGGGGCGGGCTAATTGGGTGGCGTGGTCGGCGGGGGTAATTTGGAACGCTTGGTTGTGCCAGTAGATGAGATTGAGGAGGCCTCGGTGGGGGACTAGGGTTCCTTTTGGTTTGCCGGTGGAGCCGGAGGTGTAGATGATGTAGGCGATGAAGTTGGGTTGGAGGGTGATGGTGGGCGGGGTGGTGGGGTAAGGGGCGATGAGGTCGGGGAGGTTATCGAGGGGGGTGATGTTGAGGTGGGGGCCGAGGCGGTCGGCGAGGATATGGTCGATGAGGACCATTTGCGGGGCGGCATCGGCCAGCATGAAGGTGAGACGATCTGGGGGGTGGGTGACATCGAGGGGGAGGTAGGCGGCGCCGAGTTTCATGATGGCGAGGCTGGCGATGACCATGGGGATGCCGCGGGCGAGGCCGACGGCAACAAAGTCATGAGGTTTGACGCCATGATCTTGTAGATAGTGGGCTAATTGGTTGGTTTGGTCTTCGAGTTGTTGGTAGGTGAGTTGTTGGGAAGCGGTTTGAACGGCGATGGCGTTAGGCGTTTGGGTTGCTTGGCGACTGATGAGGGTGGGGAGGAGTGGTTCAAGCGGATAGGGATGGTCGGTTTGGTTCCAGATGTTGAAAAGTTGGTGATGGTCGGTGGCGGTGAGGCGGGTCAGTTGACTGAGGGGGGTGGTGCGGTTGTGGCTGAGCTGTTTGGTGAGGAGGATCCAATGGTCGATGAGACGTTGGACAGTGGTGGGGGTGAAGATATCGGTATTGAATTCGACACGGCCGGCGGCGCCGGCCGCTGATGTGCCTAAATGGAAGACAAGATCAAACTTAGCCGTTTTGGTGGGGACGATACGTGGTTGCCAATCAAACGCATCTTCTTGATGAGGCGTCATTTTTTGTTCATTGAGGGCGAGTAAAACTTGGAAAAGGGGTTGGTAGCTGAGGTCACGATCAATTTGGAGCTGTTCGATTATTTTTTCAAAAGGGAGTGTTTCGTGACGAAATGCGTTGGTGGTGGTTTCTTTGAGTTGGGCGACGATGTGGTCGAAGGTGAGGGCGCCGGTGATGTGGGCACGTAGCGGAATGGTGTTGACGAAATAGCCGACAATAGAAGAGAGTTCGGCTTGGGGGCGGTTGGCGGTGGGGGTACCGATGATGATATCGGTTTGATTGGTGTAGTAGTGCCAGAGGGCATAGAAAGAGGCGAGGAAGATGACGAAGGGGGTGGTGTGGCAGGTTTGGGCTAAGTTTTGGAGGTGGCGGTTGAGTTCGGGGGGGAAGGAGAAGGGGAGGTGTTCGCCGACGAAGGAGGGCATGGGGGGCCGAGGGGCATCGAGCGGAAGATTTAATTGTTCGCGGGGAGCGGCGAGATGTTGTTGCCAAAAAGTTTCTGTTTCGGGTGATGTGGCTTGATTGTTTTGGAGCCAATGGGCGTAATCGGTGAATTGGATTGGTTGTGGGGGGAGGGGGTGTTTATGGTAGAGAGCGGTGAGTTCGCGGACGATGATATTGAGAGACCAGCCATCAACGATCATATGGTGAATAACCAGCATGAGGATATGGTCATCAGCACGTTTGATGAGAGTGGCTTGGAGGAGAGGGGGGGTGGTGAGGTCGAAGTGGGTATGGGCACAATCTTGCATATAATGTTGGGTAGCGGCTTCAACTCGGTCAGAATGGGTATGCTGGAGGTCGATGATCGGGAGGGGGAGCGAGAGCGAAGAGGCGATTTTTTGGACCGTGTTATTGTCGATGGTGACGAAGGCGGCGCGGAGGCTATTGTGGCGGGCGATGAGTTGATTGAGACAGGTTTGGAGGTGGGCGGCATCGAGGGGGCCGGTGATATGGAGGGCGAGAGCGACATTATAGACAGAGGTTAAAGGGTAGAGTTCATTTAAAAACCAGAGACGTTTTTGGGCGGGAGTGAGGGGATAGCGGGCTTGGGGGTTGTAGGGCAGGGGGGGGATAGCTGGAGGGAGAGGGGGGGCCGAGCCATTTAGTTGTTGGGCTAGTTGGGCTAGGGTGGGGTGTTCAAATAGGGCGCGGACAGGGAGTTGGTAGTCAAGTTGTTGGCGGATGCGGAAGATAAGTTGGGTGGCGAGGAGAGAGTGCCCGCCTAGTTCAAAAAAGTTATCATGACGATTCACTTGGTCGACATTGAGGATGGTTTGCCAGATAGCGGCGAGCGCTTTTTCTTGGTCGGTTTGGGGGGGATCGGTGAGGGGGGTGGTTTGTTGTTGAGGTGAGGGGAGGGCACGGCGGTTAATTTTGCCATTAGGGGTGAGGGGGATGGTATCGAGGGGGATGTAGAGGGTGGGGAGCATATAATCGGGGAGCGTTTGGGCGAGGAATTGGTGGAGGTCTTGGTGGGTGGGGGTGGTTTCGGTGGGGAGGAAGTAGGCGACTAATTGGGGGGTGTTGTCAGTGAGGGGGAGGGGGATGACAACGGCCGTTTCCACATGCGGATGATTGACCAGTTGGGCTTCGATTTCGCCGAGTTCGATGCGGTGGCCGCGGATTTTGACTTGGTGGTCGAGGCGGCCGAGGATTTCGATACCATGCTGTGGATGGTGGCGGGCCAAATCACCGGTACGGTAGAGGCGTCCACCCGGTTGGGAAGAGAATGGGTTGGGGATGAAGCGTTCAGCGGTGAGAGCTGGTCGCTGGTGATACCCCGAAGCGAGGCCATCGCCACCGATATAGAGCTCGCCGGGGACATAGGTGGGGAGAGGGCGTAGGGCGTTATCGAGGATATATAGTTGGGTATTGGCGAGAGGGTGGCCGATAGTGATGGGGCGGGTGGCGGGGGTGATTTTATTGATTGCGGACCAGACCGTTGTTTCGGTGGGGCCGTAGACATTCCAGACAGTTTTGGCACGGGTGACTAGCTGTTGAGCGAGGTCGGCGGGGAGGGCTTCGCCACCACAGAGGATAGTGAGGTTGGGGTCACCGTCCCAGTCGGCGGCGAGGAGGAGACGCCAGCTACTGGGGGTGGCTTGCATGACAGAAACCGATTTTTCTTGGAGGAGTTGGGCGAGTTTAAAGCCATCGGTGATCGTTTCTTGGTCAGCGAGAATGATATGGGCGCCAGTGATAAGCGGGAGGTAGAGTTCGAGCGTGGCGATATCGAAGGAGATGGTGGTGATGGCGAGGATGGTGTCGTGAGCGGTAAAACTTGTTTCTTGTTGCATGGAGAGGAGGAAGTTGAGGAGCGTATGGTGGGGAATGACGACCCCTTTCGGTTGGCCGGTAGAGCCGGAGGTGTAGATGAGGTAGGCGGGGGTAGTGGGTGGTGGTTCGGGGGGGTTGGGGCAGGTGTTGGTGGTTGGTGTGAGAGGAAGGGTGAGCGTGGGGGTGTTGAAGGAAGTGGCGCCGACAAGCGTTTTTTCAGTGAGGATAAGTTTGACTTGGGCGTCGGCGAGCATGTAGGTGATGCGGTCGGCGGGGAAGTGGGGGTCGAGGGGGACATAAGTGGCACCGATTTTGAGGGTGGCGAGGAGGGCGATGAGCATTTGGGGGGAGCGGTGGAGGTAGATGGCGAGACGGTGGCCGTGGGTGATGCCCTGTTGTTGGAGGGTGGCAGCGAGATGGTTGGCGTGATGATTAAGTTCGGCATAGGTAAGGGTGTGGTTGGCATAGGTAAGGGCGGGGCGTTGTGGGTTATTGGCGACCTGTTGATGGAAATAGGTGAGGAAAGTGGCTTTGGGTTGGGGCCAGTTGATGTTGGTTTGGTTATAAGCATGGAGGAGATGTTGCGCTTCAGAAGGGGGGAGCAGATTAACATCAGCGACAAAATGGTGAGGGTTATGGGTGATATAGGTTAGGATTTGGTGGAAATGTTGGAGCAGACGCTGGATAGCGTCGTGGGTGAAGAGATCGCTATTGTATTCGAGTTGGAGCAAGATATCGGTTTCCGCATAGACAAACAGAGATAGAGGGTAGCCGGTTTGGCGCTCGACATCGAAATAGCGGTTTTGCCAATCGGGACCTTGTTGGCGCAGATCGGTGTTCATGGTTTGGTAGTTAAAGATGAGAATAGAGTGGAAGAGGGTATCATCGGTGGGAACGGCCGTTTGGCGGTGTATTTCGACAAGCGGTGTTTGTTCGTGAGGGCGGAGGGCGAGCCATTGGTGGCGAACGTAGGTTAGCCAGTCGATGATGGTTTGGGAAGGGTTGATATCGAGGTAGAGGGGGAGGGTATTGAGGAAAATGCCAATAGTTGAGGCGAACTGTTTTTTGTGCTGGCCGCTGGAGGCGCGGATTGATTTAGTGACACCGAAGAGGGCGGCGGTTTTTTGGGCGTAGCGAGCGAGGAGAAGGGCCCAGGCGGCTTGGATGAGGGTATTGAGATTAAAGGGGTGGTTTTGGGAGAATTGGCGGAGTTGGGAGCTGAGGGGGAGGCCGAGGGTGGTTGTCTGACGTAGAAACTGAGGGGTCTTGGTTGTGGCTGGTTGGTTGATAGTGAGAGGGGTTGGTGCGGAAACATTAGCGAGATATTGGCGCCAAAAAGGGTAGCTGGTTGACCAATTTTGCTGGGCAATCCATTGCGCATAGTCAGTATAAGAAGAATCATTATTTAAAGGTGATACTGATTGTGTGTTTTGAAGAGCGGCATAGATTGTAAACAGTTGTTTTATAAGAGAGGTAAAGGAAAAGCCATCGAGAATAGCGTGATGAAAGCTCCAGATAAATTGATAATGGTTAGGACCAAATTGAAATAGGGCCACACGAAAAAGAGGGGGGATATTTAAATCGAAACCTTGATACCGATCTGCTTGTTTGTAAGATTCGAATTGGGTTTGTTGTTGATGGGGGGCTAAAGATTGCCAATCATA
This sequence comes from Anaerolineae bacterium, assembly GCA_035459145.1. GTDB lineage: Bacteria > Chloroflexota > Anaerolineae > Promineifilales > Promineifilaceae > DATHYN01. The sequence continues at coordinate 11,438 of DATHYN010000138.1, forward strand.
GAAAGAAAAGGGGAGCTCTATATGATCAACAACAAATTGGTGGGGGGTAGCGCTATCTTGCCAGCGAAATGCGGTGCGCAACATGGGTTGTTCTTGGCCGAGCTGGTGCCAAGCGGTGCGGAAATGTTGGTGGTGGACTGGTTCATGGAGAACAGCGATAATTTGTTGGATATCATTGCCATTATGGGGAGCGTATAAGGTATGAAACAACATCCCCTGCTGGACAGGTGATAAGGGTGAGGTAACAATTTGGGTCATAAAATAAAATTTGTTTATTTAGCCATAAATAGTTAATCAAATTGATCGAACAATTTATGCAATTCACGCGGTTTTGTCCGAGTTAATCCAGCGATTTGGTCAGTTGATTCGCGCAAACGTTGGCTAAGGACATCGATAAGTTTTAGCGAGAGATTGGGGTATTGGCGAGCGAGAGCAAGCAGAGGTTCGCGACGTAGGCGAAGGGTAAGTGTATCTTGAACGGCGAGGGCAGACGCATTACGGTGACTATTATCAAATAGATTCATTTCTCCAAAATAAGAGTGAGATTCGATGACACCGATACGAGCAAACGAGCCTTTGCGATTACCTTCACGTTCGATAGCAACGCGGCCACTAACGACCACATAAAGAACGCCACCCGGATCATTTTGGTTATAGATACGGGTATCGGCGGGGAAAAACTCTTCTTCGCAGACATTGGCCATAATTTTTAATTGTTCGACCGTCATATGTTGGAAAAAGGGCACTTCTTTCAAGAAAATGATTTTTTCGATAGTGGAAAGCACGATTTTCTCCTTTGCGATAATGGTAGCAGATTTTTGTTTGAGGATAAATTGTTGCGCCATATGAGCGGCTTGGCGGATTTCTTCGGTGTCATGTTTGGCTTGAGCGGCGAGGATTTCACCGATTTCATCAAGGGGTAGGAGCTGGGGCATTTTGTTGTTGGTGGTGGGCCGAGGTGGGGGAGGGGCTGGTTCTTCAGCTGGTTTATCGGTATTTTCATCATCGAGAAGGGAGCCAAAGAGATTACCGACGGGGCGACGGTTACGACGGCGGGCAGGTTGTTTATTACGGCGGGAAGATGTTTCGGCGTTTGTTGCGCTATCATCAATGGTGTAAGAGCCACCCATTTTACCTAAAATAAAGATAGCAATCGTTTGTGCCCAGCGGTCTTCAGTTTTAGTGGCGAGGTAGCGGAGCAGGTCAGCTGCATTGGGCGTGGTGTAATCCCACGTTTTTTCAGCGAGGTCTAATATCGCTTTTATATCGATATCGGGGGCGAGGAGGGGGGCGATGAGGAGAGCTGTTTGGGGGGAAGTTAATGATTCAAGTGCTTCGATAGCGTTGGCGCGGGTGAGGGGGTCTTCATTGCCGAGGGCTTGGGTGATCACCTTAATCGTTTTGGGATCTTGGAAAGTGGTGAGCAGATAGAGAATTTCTTCGGTGAGTTGTTGGTTATGCTCATAAATATTGTTATAAAGAACATTGATACTAGGAACGGCTTTATATTTTTCGAGAGCTTGAACATAGCCAAAGTTACGGTAGATCGATACGAGATTATTGGTGATATGGGAGCTGACCAATGGGCCAAATTCACGGGGATTGATACGGCTGAGCACGACAGCGGCCGCTTTTCGTTGTTGTGGGTGGGGAGAGTCAAGTTGTTCATTGACAATGGGGATAATTTTTTTGCCAAGTTGGACCATCATTTCAACAGCGGTGGCACGTACTTTGGGGCTAGGATCAGCGAGGGCAAAGGCGAGGGAATGGTGGGAGCGGGCCGAGCCGATACGGCCGTAAATGACAAGGGCTGCTTGGCGGACCCGTTCAATGGGATCTTGGTGCAATTTGCTAATTTTTTCGATAATGAGGGTGTTAATCGGTTCTGGTAATTTTTGTTCAGTTAAGTCTTCGATGGTTTGAACTGCGGTGAGACGTACATTATCATTGTCATCGTTAAGGTAAGGGATAATCTGTTGGATAGCATTTTGGTCACCGATGAGGCCGAGCATTTGGATGGCACGCGCTTGGATTTGGGGGTCATCATTGGTTAGCAGTTCTTGGAGAACAGCTTTGGCCTCATCATGGTGGCTAACATCACGGGAACGGAGGATAGCGGGGATGACATGGGCTTGAATATTAATATCTTCATCATTGAGATGTTGTTGCGCAATGGTTAAGAAGGCGCGACTTGTTTGGCCTTCGAGATGTTCGAGACCGGTGATAGCGGCGAGGCGAACTTCGTGGTCGCTATCATGGAGGGCATCACGGTAGATTTGGCCAACGGCCGTTGTCCGAATATCAGTTGTGGCTAAGATATTAAGAATCGTGGCGCGTACGTGCGCGTTGGGATGTTTGGCTGTATTTTGGAGGATAGGGATAGCGGCAGCGCCACCGATATCACTAATTAATTTAGCCATAAAGATAGTAAATTCTGGGGTTGTGCTATCGATCAATTTTTGTTCAAGCAGACGCAGGGCGGCGGGGTCAGTGACAGTGAGGTCAGTTGCTTCTTGCATAAGCAAGAAGGAGAAATCTTCTTGTTCGAGCAGTTCAATCAGAGCATCCGTATATTCACGGCGGATAATGAAGGCGATACCTAGGTAAGCGATAGCGAGAATGGCGATAGCGCCACGCACGCCGAGGATAAGGGTTGATTCACCCAACCATCTTTGGATGAGGATGAGAAGGATACTGGCAACAGAGGCGCCGATGGGGGCTACAAGGCCGGCGATAAAGGCGCGGGCGCGCCCTTTGATACGTAAAGGGACAGCATTATAGAGCAGGTTTTCGATGGGGTAGCCGATATTATTACGAAAATCGATACGTGTGGCGTGGGCGAGGGCGGCGGGGATGAGAGTGGGGCTAAAAACGAGGGAGAGGCAGACAATCAAGTTGCCGATGGGGAAGATAAAGTTAGCGTTGCCGAGGCCGAGGCGAGTGACAATACGATTCAGCAAGAACAGTTGGGTAAATAAGATGAAGATATTGGAGATAGTAGTTAAGGTACCCAAGAAATCGGTGATTTGAGCGGTTGTGCCTAATTCTTGTTCAAGCGTTTGGCCGACTAAATATTCGAGCATTGTAAAGAGGAGGATAAGGACCAGGGCGGAGACAGACATCCAGCGGAGGAGGTCTGATTGACGGACATAGACAAACCCTTCTTTCATTTCCTCAAAGTAGGAGGGTTTGTTTGCGGTTGGTTCGCTTTTTAGGGGGGATGATTTTTCCAGAACGACCGTTTCGGCATTGAAATAGACAAGGGCACGCGGCATTATCCAAACGAGAGCACAGCAAGTAAGGAGCAGGCCAATCACGGCGAGAATGGTTTGTTCGGGGGGGATGGTAAGTTGGCGGATGCTCCAGCCGCCAAAAATACTGGCAACGCCAAAGGAGGTGATCAGAACAGGGATAATGCGTTTGGCGGCACGGGTATCGTAGAAGCCGTTGACGTAAGTGTACCAATGGACAGCGACGATGCTGGTCATGGGGACAAACATGACTAGGTACATGCCAAAGAAGGCGGTGCGGATATATTCGGCTTGGAGGATGAAGAGGCCGAGGGTAAAGGCGGCGGCGCTGAGGCCGAGGATGCCGATCATCAGTCGTTGATGAGGCCAGCGGTCAGCCAAGCCCGCATAAAGAGCGGCGGCGGGTATACCAATCAGAGCTTTTACAAACAGAAATGTCGGTAGATATTCTGCCCCGACTTGATCGAGAAAGGCAGCGTATAAGACAATCGAGCCCCAGATAATAGCAATAACTAATAAGAGGGTAAATAGATAAAGCGAGAGGAAACTGGGCCACTCTTTACGGCGTATGTTAAAAAGCTTACTAAAGAAGTCAAGCATTTTTTATCCTATCTAGCTCCCAGTTACATATTCAGTAAGGTAATAAATCAAGATAAGCAGTGATATCATCTTGTCAGGCTATTATAGCATAAAGGGAGTAATGTGACGGGTAAGCAGGGGGATTATTCACGGCACATTACTGTTTATTGGGCAATTGTTGATTCATTAGTACAATAGGATAGGACAATGTAATAAAAACAAGAGATGGTATCATAACAATAAGTTTTAGTGATTGCCTATAAGCAACACCCCTATTTGAGAATTAGCATGGCTAAATCTGATAATGAATTAGACAATTTATCCCCTTCATTTTACGAATTAGAACGACGTTTACGTGGATTGTTGCCAGCGGATTTATATGCCGACGTATGGATGACGCCAAATAGTGCGGTGCTGATGCAGGCATTTAGTCATTTACGTACATTACGGCGAATTTTGTATGATTATTTACCCCGCCAAATTAGCGAAACTTTGCCCCCGCCAGGGGAAACACATTATTCATGGAAAACGGGGACTTTGATGTTTACTGATTTAGCCGGTTTTACGCCATTAGTAGCAGCTTATACGGGAGGGCAAGGTAAAGAGAAAGGGGCTAAAGAGTTATTGCAACTATTGAACGATTATTTTTCTGAGATGTTGGAAATTATTAGTAAGTCAGGGGGGAATTTGTTAGAGTTTACAGGGGATGCTGTATTGGCCGAGTTTCCTGAGTCATCGAGAGCAAATGCGACTTTGCAGGCGGTGCGTGCGGGCTTGAGAATGCAACGGGCAATGGAGCTTTTTGGGCAGGTGGAAGTGAACGGAAAGATTATTCCGTTTGGGATGCGTGTGGGGATTCATTATGGGCGATTTGTGACGGCGGATATTGGTACGCCGCGACGAATGGATCAGGTTTTATTGGGGGATACGGTGCATGAGACGAAGTTGGCCGAGAGTGCTGGGCGATTGGGACGTGTTTGCGTCACAAAGACAGCCTTAGCTAAAGTAGAGCAGGATTTACGCTGGGAGGAGAGTGAAACGGGGCGACATGCATTTATCATTGATGATTTAACCGATGATGAGTTAGGGGAGTATGAAATTGCGCCAGTGCGGCGGCGTTTGCCAAGTATGTTGGTAACAGATCGCAGTGTGAATGGGTTATTACAATCGTTAAATGAAGCTGTTGATTTAGTAGAGCCTGTAGCTAGTTATTTGCCGTCGACCGTGTTGAATTTAGTGGTCGCTAATGCGAAGCAACGGCAAGTGCCAGCTCAAGTAACGCAACTATTTGCGATGTTTGTTAATTTGATTGGTATTACAGAGTATATTGACGAAGCGACTCCAGAAGAACAAGATAGCTTAGTCAACTCTTTTTCGCATCTATTTGCACAAGTTAATGCACAGGTAGAGATATATGGCGGGGTGTTAAAAAAGGTGACATATCATTTAGTTGGCTCGGACTTAATCATTTATTTTGGATCACCCAATGCCCATATGGACGATCATATTCGGGCGGCAAAAACAGCCTTGGCCATTCGGGATGTAGTAACTGGCTTTGAAGGGCCATTAGTACACAATAAAAAAGTAGAAATTACATGTAAAATTGGGATGTCATTAGGTTTAGCATTTGTGGGGGAGGTTGGGGCTCGACGGGGACGGCGGGAAATGAATATTCATGGGGATGCTGTCAATGTGGCCGCGCGCTTAATGGGTTTAGCACAACCAAATCAGATATTAATAACACGAGAAGCGCATCAAGCGGTGGGATTTTATTTTGATTGTGAAGATCTTGGGGAGATAGCGTTAAAAGGGAAAAAGAAAAAATTGGAAGTATTTGCGTTAAAAGCAAGCTTGAAATAAACAGAAGCCACCAAGGGGAAACATTAGCCCCCCCTTATCTACAAGTTAGCCATAGTTGGATATTTAGCTAGAAGTTTCATCATCGGCATCATCAGATGGTGTGTCATCATCATTTGATGGGGTTTCATCTGTTGAATCACTGCCAGTAGCTTTAGCAATGCGTTGAGCTATTTTCGAGTCAATAGCACCCCAGATACCACCGCCCAATTGGCTAGCAGCTTTACGGCGCAAATTAACCCGATAACTAATAACTTTCTCTTCACCAACACGGAAAAGCCAACGCTCCGACACGAGTTGGGCAATTGCTTCATCTAGCTCTTCTTTCGAGAATTGTTGGTTTTCAGGCAATTCTTGAACCAGGGTCCATAATTGGTCATAAGTTGTTAGATGGCCATGACGCAAGAGCAGGCGCATAACTCGCCTTTGGTAGGTAGGTAAGACAAGAAGGTCAACTGCGCTGACACCACCACTTTGTTTTGTCTCTCGTTCGTTTAATTGATCTTGTAATCGGTTAAATAATCCGCCCATGATAAGACTCCGTTGTACGCATCAATAAGATTAATACATTTCAGGCATTGGTATTGGTTCCTGAATGGGTTCACAGATACCACACCAGACCGCGTTATTGACGACGATGCTTTTAGGTGTTTGTTGGTCACCTAAATACATAGCCATTAAGGTTAAATGGGAAACTACATGGTCTTTGCAAACAAAACGGCCGCAAAAACAGCAAGCTGCCCGTGGTGGTTTATCACATTCCCAGCATTGCATTGAAACAGTTTATCTCCTCAACTGGTCGCGGCCACATGATCCGCGATTTGTTTGATGATTTGTGACCATTGATGATCAGGATATACCAAAGAAAAGATATCAGCACTGCCTAGATCAGCCACATCTTCTGATAGGGGTAATACGCCAATGGCTGGTGCTTGATACAAGCCCTGCACATCATCTGCCATTTGCTGTGCATCGTAACGTGCCAGCAATTTGTTCACAACGAGGAAGAGATTAGGCACTTCTAGCGTGCGTGCAATTTTTGTTGTGACCATTGTTCCTTGAAAATCTTGTTGGTCAGGGCGCATTACTAATAGAAGGATATCGGTAATGGCGATAGATAGCAAGGTTTCTTCATTAAGTCCTGGATGTGTGTCGAGGATAAGATAGTCAAGTTTTAGAGAAGTTTGTAATGTTTGCAAGCTTTGATTAAGACGGTCAACATCATAACCTGCGCGTAAAATGAAGGTGATTTCTTGGGTGTTAATACTGGAAGGTACTAGCCATAAATGTTTATCAGCTAATTGTCTTAAGCCTGTATTTGCCGATGCTTGTTCACCAATACGCAAAGCGACTTGTTCGATAGGGATTTCACCACGCAGGTGCTGGTTGAGGGTGAATTTAACACTATCTTCATTAAGACCAAAAAGGACATGTAATCCTGGGGAATTAATATCTGTATCCATGACAGCGACACGTTTGCCCTGTATTGCAAGTTGGGCAGCCAAGTTAGCTGAAAGATTTGATTTTCCTGTTCCACCACGGAATGAATGAATAGCGATTACTTGACTCATCGTCTTTAACCTTCTTCTTTAATTTGGGTATTTTCTTCTTTTGGTTCAGCGGGTAAATTTGCAGATCTTTGTCCCATAGCGGCAAATAAATCAAAGCCACCCGCTTTTTTCGGTGCATTACTAATAGCAGTCACGGATTTTTCTAATCGGTCCCATAATTCGATATCATCGGGGAAACTAATACGGAAGTAGGTCATCGCATAAGGGCCAATTTCAGCACGCAAGGCGTTCATTTTAGCATCGAGGTCAGCAATTTGTTTATCAAACTTTTGTCGTAATTTATCATCCGTTAATTGGTCGCGTGATTTACGATTGATACCTAGACGTGCTTGAATTGTAACCAATTCAATCATCTGGTCAACTTTTTCACGGCCGATAATATCGACAAGAGGTTCCACATAGAGTTCAATATCGCCTAAATTTTGGGTAGCGTTTGCTTCTTTGCTACTGAGGCGATTTTGGGAGATCAATTCTTCTTGTTTTTCTTTGATCCATTCAGCTTCAGCTTTAAGGCCTTGACGGATGGCCCAGGCGATACCACCGAGGCCGATGAAGCCGCCGACAGTGGCATAAATAAAGAGGAGGCTACTGGTGGAACGGTCGACTAGGTTATTAAAGCCCATATGGAAGAGGATGGCGAGGATGAGGCCGAGGCTGAGAGCAATGAAGCGACCAGAAAAGCGAGCGAAGCGAGCGCGACCAATAGCGATACCACTTAATCCGGTGGCTACAGCATGCATTAAGTTAGTTGATAAAACACGTGTAATGGCTAAGCTCAAACCAGCATCTGGATGTGTATTTAGATAATAGTAATTTTCAGCAACAGCAAAACCTATACCAATAGCAAACCCATAAATAGCGCCATCAACAAAATAAGTAAAGTCTGATCGCCGAATCAAATACAAGAATATAACTGCTTTTAAAATTTCTTCGACTATGGGGGCCCAATAACGTATGATCATTGATACCCTTTCACGCCCTGACAAATCCTGCATAAAGTTATTCCCAATATAATTGTTAATAACAAAAGCAAAGCCAACGCATACAATTCCCCATACAAAACTAAGGAGAATAACGCCAAAAGCATCTGTTCCGTATACATCTAAAGCATGGACAATATACAAGAATAGTAAGGGAACAAGAGTTGCGATAATAAAAGAAACAATAATTGGTACAGTCATAAGTAGATGATACCGGAGAATAGCTTTGGGAACAAGCAAGTGAGTAAATTTAGATTGTCTATTTTACTATATTTCTTGAATGTAACCACCATATTTTGTTAATAAAGAGATAATTGTTGAGGCGTTATAATAAGAAGGCAGTTCATCCTCTGGCGAGGTTATATACATCATCGATAATGGCAGTTCTAACATGTGGTAAATGGTGCCATCCATGTGGATATTGAAGTTTGCGTACCGGCACTTGTTTAATAAGGTGATTGAGTCGCTGAAAACGAGAATCAACTAAGTCAAAGGCATGCATCGCATTAGCCGCAAACGAATGAGTGACGAGAGATATTAATGCTTCACGTGCTGATAATGGCGTAATTTTTATGGGAATATCGGCATGAACACGTTCTGGTAGATACAAACAAGCTAGTTGGGGATAATTTGTTGCCATTTGGCCCCAGCCTGAACCGACAGGCGCAATTTTCTTTGGATGATTAGCCATTACGGGCTCTAACTGTGCCTTAGAACCTATAAATTGTGTGATCTGTTCGTCATTAACGCGCATCCATTGATAACCGGGCAAGGTGTTGGTTTGGTTGGTCGTGATTTGCAAAGCGAGCATATCATCAGTTACTAATGGATAGTTGGCTTGGACAAAAGATGCGGCTAATGACGTCTTGCCTTGCCCAGACTGGGCAATAAACCCAACTGCATACTTATCTATCAGTACGGAAGAGGCATGTAGTACAATATAAAGCTGTGTTTCCAGCCACATAGCCATAATGTCTTTCAAAAATGTGCTTTCAATTAAGTTGGGGTCTTGGTGAGGGGAAACATGAGCAGTGATTGTTTGGGCATCAATATAAAAATCCGCCATATAAGGAAAATGGGCTACCTTATAATTCGGTAACCCATAAATCGTCAAAGCGTGATATTTATCATCTATTGTACGTCGTTGGCTTTGGAAAAGAGAGGGGAGAGCTGACCAACTATCATTAGAATGAGATTGTGTCTGCCAAACAAGTTGTAATGATGGGGCGGGGGAAGGAACTGTAGTTTGCAACGGGCGCACAAAAGCATAATTGGTACCAATTATAAGATTAAAGCAATGATACCAATTTGATAGTAATTGATTCAAACTAAATTATTGCTACTTAGTGAGCTAATCGTGGGAAATAGTATAAAGTGTATCGTTAAGTATTAATAACTAAAAATTTAATATTTATCGAACACTTTGTATGACTAAATACTTATTTAGCCATACATATTGTGTTTTTGTCTAATTAATTCGTGAATGTGCTGTCACTAGTAGCGGCATCAAAATCTGTGCCACTGGTACCTGCTGTTAAATCAACAATTGATCCAAATTTGGTTAATTTAGGGGAGTTGTAGGTTTTCCGATTGTCATTTTTATGATTGTTATTTTCATTTAATTTCATGGTTAAATATCCTTTTAAGGGTAAATTAATAAGATAGGCATACGACGGTATTTTAACAGAAAACCGAAATGGGGACAATATGCACTAGGGATGAATTATCAGCTATTTATTGGCGCCGCAACCACAAATCAACGGCTAATGGCCAAATCAATCTTTTTAACTGTTGGCTATCACCAGACCAATACTTTTGCCACATTTGGTGCCAACGCTGAGGAGAAACTAACTGTTGACTGGACAATTTGGAATCAAGCAACCATTTTTCGACAATATCGCGTTCTTTTTCCATAAAACCACGGTGAAATAGTGGACTAAAACCGGCTTTTGTGGTTCTTTTCAGAATTGAATCTGGAACCAAACCAGTTAAACTAAGGCGTAAAATATAGCGACTAAGTCCTTGTTGCCAAATGAGTTGTGGCGGAACGGTTAAAATAAAATCAACCAGACGTCGATCACTAAATGGGGAACGAATTTGCACTCCAAAATAAGCATGTAGTGTGTTGATCATCAAAGCTTTGATATGATGAAGCCCATTATAATGATGAATTAATGATTGATGAGCAGTGTAATTAGAGGCTGGAATGCTATCGGGGTACCAGTGGCGACGATAGGTTTGGTTTGGTACTGATTGGGCAGGAGTGACATGATGATCAGTAGGCCAAACTGATTGTTGCCACATAATTAAGGCCTCGATCAACGTTTCAGATAAAATGATAGGTCGCCAACGATGCCACCACCAAGATAGCTGTTGATTAGGGTCATAATATTGAGTAAAGTAAGGTTTTTCAGTGGCACGTTTTGAGAGTGGTAAATCTTGGAGAAGATGGGGATAATGATAGGCACCTGCATTAAAAAGCTTATCACCATAATTGCCGTCGAGTACAACGCGAGAACCATTTTGTCTCATTCTTTGTAAGTTAGCATGCCGAATTTGATGTTCAATGAGCGTCACATCAGGTGTATCATTCGGGTAGTCGGCAAAATTTTTAATATTACTTAGTGACCAACATTGATCACCATTTATCGGAAAAAAGGGAAGTTCAGGATAAGCTTTAAGCAAATCATTTAGATAATTTTGCTCGTTAGCGGCTGGAGTTGTGGTGAAAATGGCTGAATGTAATTCCAAAGGGGTATTTACAACACCTCGCTGTTGTAGGTCATAGGCATGGCCAGCCACGGCCGATGAATCCACCCCCCCACTTACTAATAAACTAACAGGTGTTTGACAGCGCAATTGAGCGGCAATGATATCGGCTAATAGGTGACGGCAATGTTCAATGTAGTCAGACTGGCGGCGATAGTGGGGGGCGGCTTGTTGGCCGAGCGTCCAATATCGTTGCCAATCTGTTCTATCGGCCGTTGCCGTAAAAATATAGCCAGCAGGGATGAGATAAATATCTTTATAAGCTGTTTCATGAATACAGCGGTCAAACTGTCGGTTGATGAGGCCTTGTAATAAGGGTTGATTGTAATCAGGTGGGGTGGGGAGGGCATCGCGGATGGAGCCAACGGCCGTTGCCATCAACAAACTATTCCCTACCCGCGCATAATGCAACAACCGCATCCCCAACGCATCCCGAAAAGCGACTACTTTTCGCCGCTCCACATCCCAAATAATCACCGCATAATTGCCAATCAACTTCTGCGGGCACATCTCTCCCCATTGTGCATAAGCCGCGGCAATTAAGGCGACATCTGTCGTATCCTCCCCCAACTTTAATAAAGATAACAGTTCCGCCCGATTATCTAAACGCGCATCAGCTATAACATAAAAAGGGGGCGTTGCATGATAAAACGGTTGTGTTTCCTTACATGCCTCTGGTGTGGTATGAAACGCAAGATGAGCTAGCCCAATCCCTGGTGCCTGCCATCTTGTTATCCCATCATGCGCATGATATTTTGCAAATTGAATCATCTTCTCCAGTTGTTCCGTGACAACTGGTTGATTATCCCAATGAATTAAACAGCATATAGCGCTCATAAAACAAAAAAACCCTTACCAAAATAAAGAGGGATGATATCAACAATCTAAGTTTAGGCAAAATAAAAAGGCCGGCAAATTTGCCGGCCTTTTGTTTCAACTAGTCTAGACTAGTTCTGTTTATTCTGTTGTCGATTATTGGCAGATGGCCGTTACACCTTCTGGCAAACCGAAGGAGACGTGGCTGAGACCGCGGTCGAGCAAGTTCTGGACTGCGAAGCTCAACGTGTGGGTGCCGTTGCCATTGTCGCGGCTACCAGTGAAGGTGAAGACGAAGTTGCCATCGTCGGTGGTCACTGGGCCACAGCTGGCGGTGCCGGTGAAGTCACAGCTGTTCAAGGTAACTGTACTTTGGGAAGTACTCGCTTTCGCTTCCAACTGCATCTCCGTCATGGCGGCCACATCACTGCTGTTAAGGGTGAATTGGTAGGTAGCGATACTACCGTCACGGACACCTTCGCCTTGAGTGTTGAACTTGATAGAGTAGAATGGGTTGTTGGTAGTGTTTTCTACATCGAAGCCGTCCATTGTACACATCTCTTCAGGAAGTTCAGGCACTTGTGGTGGTGTTTCCGGAACTTCTGGTTCTTCTGGCAAATCATCAGGATTGCTTGGTGGTTGTTGGTCTGGTGGAATGTTGTCCGTGCTACAACCTTCACCTTCAGCATCTTCGCCAGCCCAACCGTTGTTGATAGCATCAGCGATATCTTTGGCCCATTCTAATTCTGGGTGGCTATCAGGGTCAGCCATGGCGCCAGCTTCGAGCATAATGGTGTGTGCTTGGAGCAAAGCGTCGATAACTTCACCTTCGAATAACACTTCGCCACCTTCGCCTAAGCGGAGTTCAACATAAACGTTATCGGACACTTTGTTGGTAGCTAAGTTCATCCACGAAGCCAAGTTTTGTTGTAAAGCGCGGCTCATCATGCTGGTGCTATATTGCCGTTGCATAATTTCGTTAGCTTCAGCATTGCTTAACCGTTCAATGTTGGACAACATCGCTGGATTGGATAAATCTAAACCGGTACGATAAAGAGTGGAGTTAGCTACGATTTCCAAGCCACGGATGAGGTCTTCTTCAGTTTCTTGAACACCACGGTCACGGCCATCAATCAACACTTTCTGGATATTGTTTTTCCAGTAACCAATTGTCCGAGGGCAGAATTGTGGTTCTGTAACTTCAGGACAATCTTGGCAAACGTTGTGGTCAATCCGGAGCCAAACGACGTTGTTAACATCTAGGCCGGAGATTTCGATGGTGTAGTAACCAGCTGGGATTTCAGCAACTTGGGCATCAGCGGTGCTAGCTTCAGGACCGGCGGCTGTGGAGACTACAAATTGTTCCCATTCTTCGGTACCAGATGGATTTGCGTTGACAACTGTGCCGAAGTTGGTGCCATCAGGACCGTAAATCGTGTATTTAACAGAGTCACCACGTTCAATAATGGGATGACCGAAGTTATCAGCAGGGTCACCAATGTCGTTATAACGTTCGTCAACAGCTACATTATTAGCCCAAGCTGGTTTTCCAACTGTGTTGGCATCATCATCATCAGGATTAGTGACTATACGGCTACCGAAGTCAAAGTCACCGTCCCAGATACGTAAGGTATCAGCTGGTTTATCAACATAAATGGTGAAGGTCCATTGTCCGTTATAGGTAGATGGTTGGTTTGTCCCGTTCGGGTAGATGATGGAGAAGTCATTAGCGGTACCAATCCGGCCAATCAAACCGATGCTGGTGTTCGATTTAGCGCTGTTACCAACGACCAAGCCAGCGTTTTCAGTCCGAAGTTTGAAAGCGGAACCACCAGCAGCGATATTACCAGTTACCTCTAAGCGATAGATGTACATCGATTTGTTAGGGGCCATAGCGGAACCGTCTTGAGCAACAGTCGTGGACCACCAAGCGTTATTAGGCATGGGGTTACCACCATTGTCTTGGTTACCATACCAAGTGGCGAGAGCATTAGCGCCCGTGCCATCCTGAAGCGGATCAGCATAGAGGGTGTAAACCAATTCATCGGTGGTGCTGTCCCAGTTACCACCATTTTTATTGATATTACCCGTATTATCTTTACCGGAATCACCGTCAAAGATTTGAATATTGAAGTTGTTAGCCGAAGCTGGGGACATAAACCAGACAACGATGGAGGCATCGGTCAATGAAGCGGTGCCTTGACCAGGAACATAGAGGAACTTACCATCCGTGATATCACATGTGGGTAAACATGTTTCGTCGGGGAAGGTGACGACGGTACCGGCCGTGGGGGTGGGGGTATCACCGCCGTTCAAATAATTGATAATCATAAACCCACCGACTAATAAAACTGCAACACCAATAATGGTCGCAATACCTTGTTGACTACGTAGCCAACGATTTAATTTTCTGGACATTGTTTAATCTCCTTTGTAAATGAAAAACAATGAATGTTTAAAAAATAGATTGGGCAGAACTTTTGAATCCTTCGATAGTTACACACCTCACTTTCTTGCTCAATTAAGTTTCTGATTTTTGTGTACCAGTCCCTCAATTGCTACTATCTTAAAACAAGACTGTTAGGAAACTGTTAGGGATAAAAATCTATTTTTCTAACATTTCCCAATTTTGGAAGCGATGTTGGTATTATCTCCAACCAATGAATACTATCACCTCACTGAACAACATATAAGTATACTGAGAAAATTGAGTTATAGATAATCCAAAGTTCTCAACTTTACAAATAACCTTATTATTTGTTGTGTCGATACCACCAAATAGCAACAAATAACAAGCTAACTAATAAAATAATGATTGGTATAGCTGGTGGTTGCCCAGCTGTTCCTTGCAAGGGGGCAGTTGTTTCCGGTGTTGATAAAAATGGTAACAGAACAATCATGACTAAGGTAGCTAAAGCACCTAATGTTAGGGCTCGTTGACGGCGCTGGCGATGGCCAGAACGGTGTACTTTAAGTTCTGATAGCCAATTTGCTAACCAACTTTCACTATCTTTAGCCGTTTCAGCCATTTCCTTCTCCAAAGCTAACTTGATTTTATTCGCTAACTCGGGACTTGGTGCGTCACCTTCAAATAAATAATGAAGTTGTGTCACCGTTTCTTGCAAATCACGCAACGCATCATTATCTACCATAACCATATCTGATTCACCAGCCAACAACGCATCCGCAAATTCAGCCAATTGCTCATCTAACTCTGCTTCATTTTCAGATTCAAGCGTACTAGACATTATCTTCACCTAATTTGTCCCGCAACGCAGTAATTGCTCGACGAAACAATGATTTTGTTGCATCTAGGCTATTACCTTGTTTTTTGGCAATTTCGTTAAAGGGCAAGCCTTCTGCAAACCGTAACAGAATTACTTCTTGATAATGCTCCGGTAATGTCGATAGCATTTCGCGAATTAACCATGAATCTTCGTTAATGGTTGCGTTCGGATCTCGTTGTTGTGCCACATGCGCTAGGGCCACATTTTTTAACTCTTGCTGTTTACCTCGATGTCGATAATAATCGGCTATTCGTCGCCGTGTTAATGTATATAACCAAGTGCTAAATTTTGCCTGACGGCGAAACTTAGGTAACGATTTCAATGTTTGTATAAAAATCTCTTGTGTCATATCCTCAACATCAGCTTCGGGAATAGCACGTTTGACATGTCGGTAAACAATGGGCAAATAGCGCTCATACAAAACAGTAAACGCTTCGTTATCATTGTTTTGAGCAAATTCCACCAATTGGTTATCAGTTAGCTTTTGCTTTTTAGTTAAGTTTCGTTTACTGTAAATCATTAGTCGTTGCCAAATCAAAAAAAGGGTCGCACAAAATAAAAATTGCTATTGAATTGCTTGAGAAACAGGGGCAAAGTATGAAGGTTCTATGCTTATTCGACCAACTGCATAGGATTGAATTATAATTTAATACATAAAAAATGACTAATCATTAACAAAGATAGGAGAACTTATGATTTTACCCCAGCAAATAAAGATTGCACCAAACATTATTTACCAAGAATTAGATGATGAGGTTGTGTTGTTAAATTTGAGTAATGAACATTATTATGGACTTGATGAGGTTGGTGTACGCTTATGGAAATTAACGGAACAAGGCGCATCTATCCCCACAATTGTTCAAACTTTATTGCAAGAATATGATGTATCAACAGAACAACTGGAACAAGACCTTCATCTATTGATTCAAAATTTAGAAGCAGAAGGATTGATTTCGATTGAGTAACAAGCATGTGACCCATATTCAGCAATTTTGGTCACTGCCAGTTACTGAAAAATGGGTAACGATAGCCTCTTTAGTAGCACTACCCTGTCTACACATTAGTTTACGCTTGGTGGGTTTTCGCCGTTTATATCGATGGTTACACCGCTGGCCAACAAACTATAAATCAGCATTGGGTAGCGGTACTCTTTCACCGCAAAGAACAGCTTTTCTTATTCATACGGTGTCTCGCCTCGGCCCCTTCCCCACCAACTGCCTCCCCCGCTCCCTCTGGCTCTACTGGTGGCTAAAACGATACCATACCCACGTTGAAATTTGGATCGGTGTCCCACGACAAACGTCCGATTTCGAAGCACATGCTTGGGTTACTCATCATAACATACCTTTGGCTGAATCTGATCAAGTTCTCCAAAAATATCTCCCCATCTTAGCCAGTAATTGGTCCATAAATCTCAATAAAGCCCACATCAATTAATATTTAAGGAAGTTGATCATGTCCCCAACCACACTCAAACAATTTATCCTAGTTTGCTTACAAACAAGATGGCAACCAGATAAGCGAACACAACTACCCACATTATGGGACAATAAAGATTTTACGCTTGATGCCTTTATTACCACAGCCAAAGACAACCGTTTAGCCCCCCTCCTATACCAAACTCTACGCCATCAAAACATTCTTACCGCACAAGAGTTAGCCCCCTTACAACAAGATTATACATATACAGCTTGGCGTAACTTAACCATTTTCCAAGAATTAACCCAAATTGTTACCAAACTGCAAGAGGTTAACATCCCCTGCTTAATTCTCAAAGGAGCTGGTTTAGCCGAACCTATTTATAATAATATCGCCTTACGTCCTCTAGGTGACCTCGACCTACTTGTCCCTCACCAACATGTCCCCCAGGCATTAAGCCTTGTTGCTGAGCTTGACTTCCAACAAACACATGTTGAACCTCGGCCAGGTTTCTACCTCACCTTCGAAAATGAAATCGTTCTCCATAAACAAAAGCAACTAACCATTTGGCTAGAACTCCATTGGAGCCTCTTCAATCTGCCCTACTACCAAGAAAAAATCGATATGGACTGGTTTTGGCAAACCGCCCAAGACAATACCGTGCAAAAAACGGATGTCCAGTTGCTCGGTACCGAGGCAACCCTTCTTCACCTCTGTTCTCATATTGTCCTTCATCACCAAGGTGATGAATTACATTGGCTCCATGATATCGCCGAAGTGATTTATGCGTACCATGAACAGATAGATTGGGACCTGTTACTCAATAAAGCACAACAATATGACCTCCTCTTTCCCCTACAACAAGTATTGCCCGTGCTCAAAAATGATTGGTCAGCACCTATCCCTCTCTCAGTATTAGATACCTTAAACAGCCTCTCTTTATCCCCAATGGAAGAAAAGGTTATCTCTTGGTTAACGGCCGAAGATCGCTCGCTACATCTCCGTGTTTGGGAAGATATTGCCAGCATGCCTAGCTGGTCACATCGTTGGCAATATATCTTTGCCTATCTTTTCCCCACAGGAGAATATATCCAACATCGTCACCAAATCCCTGATTGGTGGCCACGCCCTTTCTATCATATTTATCATTGGGGGTCTAGTGCCCTTAATTTATTGCCATTTCGTTAGGACACGACCCTTTTTACTCTTTATAAACGACTAACTAACTGTATTAAATGATGACTTTATCACTGAATAACGTGAATTTGACCTGATAGTTACTACTTCCTTACGCGCCAAATCACTGTTAAATAGAAACTTAGCCCCAATAAATGCTCACTCTTTTTGCGGTAAGTCCGCTTTTTTTGAGCATTGTTTAGTAAAGGTAAAAGATTATGCGTAGAAAAAAACAAAAATTCGTGTTTGCTATCTTAGGTGCTTTTATTATCATAGCATTGTTGTATGTTGCCGTTCAATCACCCGCTGTTCGTAATATGTTGCAGGGTTCAGTTGTTACCCGTGGCGTTACCCATGATGCGTGGCCCCTCGTTTGCGCCAGTAGTATTGATACAGTCGCTTTTGGTGATAACCATAGCTTTACACCAACTGTCTCGGCCGACGGCCGTTACATCGTCTACAGCTCCAAAGCCGCCAACCTCGTCCCCAATGATGACAATAACGTTGCCGATATCTTCCTCTACGATAAAAACAATGGCCAAATCGACCGCATTAGCGTCACCTCGGCCGGCGAACAAGCCAATGGCACCAGCGAAGCCCCCACTATCTCGGCCGACGGTCAACATATCGCCTTCGTCTCCTACGCCACCAATCTCGTGCCCGATGATACCAATGCCGTCCAAGATATCTTCTGGCACAACCGCCAAACGGGCACCACCACTCGTATAAGCACCGCTGCTGATGGTAGCAATGCCAATGGTATGAGCATCCAACCCCGCCTCGCCGCCAACGGCCGTTACCTCACCTTCTCCTCTAGCGCTACTAACCTCGCCCCCAATGATGATAATAATAACCCCGATATCTTCGTCTACGATCAAGAAACAAACAGTATCGAACTCATCTCCGTCGCCCCTGATGGTAATATCGCCCTCAGTGGCAGTGATTCGCCTGATATCTCCGCTGACGGCCGTTACGTCACCTTCGCCTCTGTCGCCAGCAATCTTGTCCCTGATGATACCAATGGCGTTTACGATATTTTTGTTCGTGACCGGACGGCGGGCACTACCACCCGGATTACGGTGGGGGCGGATGGGGCCGAGGGGGATAATCATAGCCAAGTGCCCCGTATCTCTGATGATGGGCAACGGATTAGCTACTACTCTAAGGCCTCAAATCTGGTCGCCACCGATACCAATGATGCTTTTGACGTCTTTGTCTATGATCGCGGTAGTAACGTCACCACGCTTGTTAGCCATGCTTATAACGGTGACGACGCGGGGAACGCCCATAGTTTGTTTCATGATATTTCGGGTAACGGCCGTTACATCACCTACATGTCCCTCGCCACCAACATCATCGCCGATGACACCAACGACGCCACGGACATCTTCCTCTACGATATGAATAATGCCACCACCACCCTCATCTCTGTCAACGCTGATGGCCAACAATCTAACTTTGCTGGCGATACCAGTAATTTTGCCGGTGATTCCCAAGCTGAAATCAACGCTTATATCGACCAATTATCCACCGGCAAATCAAGTCAAGAAGCGACCGCCGCCGTCGGCGGCGACGGCCCCAACGCCTCCCCACCGAACGACCTCGTCCGCCCCGCCATCTCCGCCACCGGCGCTTACATCATCTACGACTCCATGGCCACTAACCTCGTCCCTAATGATGATAATAATGCCCGTGATATCTTCGTCACGAACTACACCCCAGCCCCCGATAATCAACCTACTTTCAACCCAACTTCCTTCACCTACCTGCCCATAATTGTCTCCTCTAATTAAAATAAATCTCCCTAAAACGAAAAAAGCCGCCTGATATCAGGCGGCTTTTTTCGTTTTGACAAAGCGCTTCAATTTTAATGGTCTACAATGATTTTGCCAAAAGTTTATTTGGCTGGATACGTCTCTGTTAAGGGCTGTTAGGCTGCTGTTGCTAAGGGTATATTTTTGTTACTTGGCTGTGTTTGACGAACGCCCTTAATCAAAAGCCATAATGTAAATGACAACTCCCCAATAATGGCTGGCGCAACCATGATGCTGGCAAAAAACATTTGATATTGTGGTAACAAAAAGATGCCGAAACTATCTAGAACATAAAAGAAACCGGCGATAGCTAATAAGATGCCTAAAATACTAGGAAATAGCTCAGACTTATAGACCAAATAGCCTAACAAAAATAAACTAACACTGAAAAAGGCTTCAGAAATTAGTACTCCATAATAATGGGCATCAATGAATAATAAGACGAACGCGTGCAGTTGGTCTGTCGAGAAGACGGTTAGATAATCACCACCCTTTAATAAAATTAAGGGAAAGATGAAGTTGAGTAAGTTGACGGCATGAATGGCCGCTTGCATCAATCGATTGGTGACCATTAATAATGTTACGGTATGATTGACTGATTTGAGCAATTTGTAGAGTAAAATAGTGGCGCTAATTTCGCTTAAAAATACGATCAAATAACTGATGATGCCACTACGGTAGAGTAATTCTGATGCGAGAATGTTGTTAGCTGTTGCTGTGGCATCATTAGGAACATTCAGACTACCACTAACGAACATGAAAACAAATATGTTGGCGAAAAAAATCATAAGATAGAAAATGCCGGTCATATGGGCTGTTTTTTTGATTGTACTCATTTGTGTCTCCTTTTGAAACTGTATCATAGAACTATTGATTTAATATGCTTAAATCATATATCGATAGCATACTACTCAAATGGTATTGCCGTATAGATACTAAAGTATGGTTAGGAGGAGACTAATACCCACTTGCTTGATAAGTTGCCTTTGGAATTTGCAAGTTTTTAGGATTCAGTGCCGTTAAAAGCGGTTGGGTCTTGCTTGAACTAAGCCAATAAGAACTTAGTTACCTAAATTTTGTACAAATAAAGGGACAATTAAAAAAATGACGATGATAGTTTTCCGTGTAAAATAAATTCGACCAAGAAGTTTATTTAGGAGAACTATCATCATGGATAATTGTATCAGATTTTCACCAAGAGCGAGTTTAGCAATGGTTGGTTTAAGTGTCCAACAAATGGGATTATGGGAAATGATAGGTAAAGAAGTCAGAATCAGGCAAAAAACAGTCAACCATACCCCTCTCGAAAAATTGCAAGATGCGTTTATTAATATCATGGCAGGTGGTCATGGTCTAGTCGAAATCAACGAACGTGTCAAAGCCGACAAGAGTTTATCTCTGGCTTTTGGTCGGCAAGATTGTGCCGACCAATCAGGTGTTAGTACGACATTAAGCCGATGCCAAGGAGAAAATGTTGAGCAAATGAGGCGAGCGTTGCAAAAAATCTATCAACGATACGGAGCTGGTTATCAACATCATTATGGTAAAGGGCTACAATTATTAGACGTGGATATGAGCAGTATGCCGGCGGGTCGACAAAGTGAAGGGAGTGAAAAGGGGTATTTTGCTAAGCAAAAGAATAAGCGTGGCCGTCAATTGGGGCGTGTATACGCCACTTTGTATGATGAAATCGTGGCCGAACATCTTTATAATGGTAAAACGCAATTGAATCGAAGCGTTCAAGAGTTGGTTAACTCGGCGGCAACGATGTTGAATTTGAATAAGGGGTTCAAAAAACGAACCATTATTCGCCTTGATGGGGGCGGGGGCAATACAGCCGATATCAATTGGCTGTTACAAGAAAAATATTTATTTTTAGTGAAAGTGACTCATTGGAAACAAGTGGCTAAATTAGTCAAGCCGATTGAGCATTGGTACAGCGACCCGCAAGATTCAAGGCGAGAAGCAGCTTGGGTGCCAACACCGTTCTCATATGAACACCCAACTCGGCAATTAGCCGTTCGTTGCCAAGGCAAAAATGGGCAGTGGCATACCACTATTTTGGTTTTTAATATGGACGATGAACAACTTCTGTGGCTTAGTCAACAAGGCAAACGCTCATTTATTAACCCCGACAACCCAATATGGCACGCTGTTTATGCCTATGACTTACGTGGTGGCGGTATTGAAACGTCAATAAAAGAGTCAAAACAGGGATTGGGCATCACCAAACGGAATAAAAAATCGTTTCATGGGCAAGAAATGTTAGGATTATTAGGACAACTTGCCTATAATTTGACGGGTTGGGTGCGGAATGGCCTAGCTTCCATCCAAAAGAAGTTACAAAATTGGGGCATGTTACGCATGGTTCGTGATGCTTTTCATATTTCTGGTCGCATTCTTCTAAACGCTCATGGGCAAATT
>DATHYN010000139.1:0-3498 GCA_035459145.1 Anaerolineae bacterium
ACCGCCCCCACCACCCCAGCCACCAGCAACCAAACCATCACCCCTCAAGCTAATATGCGCGATTGGAGTTATCTCACTTATCAATCCTTCCGCAATAGTAACTGGGACATATTCACGACCTTAGGCGACCATACCGGCGAAACCCAACGCACCACCAATACCAGCGCCGATATCCACCCCCGCCTCAATCGCGCTACTCAAGAAATTGTCTTCGCTTCCAACCGTTCCGGTAGCTATCAAATTTACAAAATGCGTTTCGATGGCTCTCATCTCACCCAACTTACCGCCAACGGCCAAGACAATGTCTACCCCTACTGGTCCCCCGACGGCTCTAAAATCGCTTTTGAATCATACGTCGATGGCAACGCTGAAATCTACACCATGAACGCCGACGGCTCCAACCGCACCCGCCTCACCAACAATGACCATTACGACAGCTACCCCACTTGGTCCCCCCAAGGGGACCGTCTCGCCTTCGTCTCCAATCGTCAAGATGGCTACCGTATCTGGACCATGAACCCCGATGGCTCTAATCCTGTTAAAATCTCCACCCACCCGTACAGCAACCATCCAGTTTGGTCCCCTGATGGCCAATGGATCGCCTATGACGCCGATGCCAATGGGGATGGCTGGTACGACTTATGGCTGATGAGCCCCGATGGCGAAACCCAATTCAACTTCTATAACTCATCATCCCCTTACGACATTTGGGTCTCCGGCTGGTCCCCCGATGGTGACCGAGTCTTATACACCCGCATTGAATGGCAATATATCCAAGGCAACTGGTATATCGTTGATTCACAAATGTATAGCAAATCCTTAACCGCCAACTCCAACATCCCCATCAGCCAAACCGATGTCGATTGGCGTCCCGATTGGCAGGCCGCCGATGCCGCTAAACCAACCTCTTCCATCCACCCCTTACCACCCTTTAGCCGCTACGGCCAACCCGTTAACTGGCTCGGCCAAGATACCGGCCCCTCCGACATCCGTGAGATCCAAGTCCAATACCGCCTCGGCCCCACCGGCAACTGGACCGATTGGCACACCACCCCCAACAACAACCAAGCTATCTTCAACCCCCTCGCCAACCAAACCGTCTACTTCCGTAGCCGCGCCACCGATAACGCCTACAATCGTGAAGAATGGCCCGCCACCTACGATACCAGCACCACTTTCTACGACTGGGCCCTCCACAGCCAAATCTACGACACCGCTGGCAACCCCCTCCCCAACGTCAACACCACGGCCAACGCCGACATCCTCGCCACCCTCACGCCGGAAACAGGCCATTTCCAAACCTACCTCATCAACAACAGTGGCGACCCCACCCTCTCTTGGGCACAAACCGGTTACGGCAACCTCCCCGCCACCACCTACCCCGCCCACCGCGACCAATACACCCACCTCTATTTACCACCAGCCAACAATATCCTCACCAATCCCAACCTCGACACCAACCTCGATGGCTGGTCCCTCCTCGGCCCC
Source organism: Anaerolineae bacterium (assembly GCA_035459145.1). Taxonomy (GTDB): domain Bacteria; phylum Chloroflexota; class Anaerolineae; order Promineifilales; family Promineifilaceae; genus DATHYN01. Next base: position 1,489 of record DATHYN010000139.1, read on the forward strand.
CACGACCAAGCCGAAACCTACCGCCACACCGGCCAAGCCGGCCTCCGCCTCGGCCACCCCTACACCCTCGCCACCCCCACCATCATCCAAGACAATATCCAACTCGTTGGCAGTTCAACCAACTTAACCCCGCTTGATGATGGCACCATGAAAGCCATCTGGGTTACCCAAAATAATAATAATACCCATACCATCTACTACGCCCAAGCCGATGCCAACGGCAACTGGACAACCCCACAATCCCTCCGCCAAATCACCAACCATTACGCAGGTGCCTTCGCCTATATACACCCCAACGGCTTCATCCAACTTCTCTGGCAAGAGTACAACACCGACAGCAACATGATTTATGCCCAAACCCAACTACTCAACGGCAACTGGACCGCACCAAAACTTATCTATGATGGTGACTCCGATAATGGCTATCTCCTATTAACCGGTATACATATCGATGACAACAATAAAACCCACCTTGTTATCAACGATCAAACTCAATACCCCTCACAACTTATCTATATGTCAGGCAATAGCAATGGCAGTTGGAATGACCCCATCTCCATGATGAACAGTGGTAACAACTACAATTCTCAAGACAAAATCAAAGTAGGTCCCGATGGCCGTATTCACGCTCTCCTACACAGCAGCAACCAACTGTTTTATCTGTATCAACAAAACAATGGCCAATGGTCAACCCCAGAAGAACTTGGATCCACACAATCCTTCAATTCAAAAGCAACCCTCTTCATCACGCCAGACAACGACATTCACGTTGTCTGGCAAGCATCTGTTAGTTATGACGATTTCATTTATCATCGCCAACGCTTAGGTACTGATAATTGGTCCAATCCTTTTATTCTTGTCAATGCCGATGACGCGTTCAACACCTATATGGAAAGCATTGTCACCACGAATGGTATGCATCTCGCCTTTAACAACTATAATTCAAACGATATTACCTATCGTTCCCTCGATGAACACGGCCAATGGAGCCCACTACAAAAAATAACCTCTGCTGGCTATGTCTCAACCAATCAACCATGGTTTCAAGCCATTAATGACCAACCGTACCTTTTTTATACGGTGTATCAACAGAGCGACCAAAAAGAGTTACTATGTTATCAATTAGTCGAGCCAGTCGCCCAAGCCGCCCCGCGCACCTGTGTTGAGAAACAACTCTTCGAACCAGCCTTCTTCGGCGTTCCCAATGCTATTTTAGATGCCCACTTAAATCTCCACGTTTCTTGGTGGGGACAAATCAATCCCGAACATCTCCAATATAAATACACCACCATTCGTCGCGCCGAAACGGAGACGACCACCGTCTTGTCCCAAACAGTCACCATTCCGTCAACGTTGCCCAATCCCAATCTCTCTTTTGTTTATGAGTTACAAGGTGGGCAAGATTTAGGCGATAGTCGTTTTGTAGTTAATGTGGTTGATGAGGGGGGGGTAACGGCCGTTTACACCACCACCCAATCAACCCCTTGGCGCCTCAAAAATATCGACCTCTCCCCCTGGGCCGGCCAAACCATCGACCTCAACTTCACCCTCGACCAAGCCGCCAACGACCTCAACCTCACCCTCCACATCGATGAAATCAACCTCGGCACCGCCTACCCCGACCTCTGGCTCAATCTAAGCGGCCCCCTCTCCGTCCCCCCCAATGAGGAAGCCCTCATCACCATTAACTACGGCAACCATCACACCATCGCCGCCACCGACACCCAACTCACCCTCGACCTCCCCGCCGGCATCGAATTCGTCGCCGCCACCCCCGCCCCCACCACCACCTCCCCCCAACCAACCTGGGACTTAGGCACCATCGACCCCCTCCAAGCCAACGGCCAAATCCAACTCACCCTCCGCATGACCGCCCAACCCCAACTCAACAACTGGCTCAACGTCACCGGCGCCCTCACCCACACCCTCTCCGAACCCAACAACAGCAACAACGACGCCACCTGGACCGTCGCCCCCGGCTACCGCCTCACCCTCCCCATCCTCTACAAA
>DATHYN010000140.1:0-5040 GCA_035459145.1 Anaerolineae bacterium
AGGGGCATCGCTTGGAGTTGGTGATTGAGGGGGGCGGAGGCGTAGAGGTTGAGGTTTTGGGCGTGCATCGTTTCTGGGCCGAGGTGAGGGAGGCCACCGATGTGGCCGAAATGGGCATGGGTGAGAAAGATGGCGGTTGGTTGTTGATAGCGGTGGGGCATGGTGGGGTGGGGGGTGAGCCAGTGGGTGAGAAGGTGAAGTTGTTGTTTGATGTCAGGGGTGGCGTCGATAAGCCAGACATTTGGCTGGGTAGGGCGGGTGTCGATGAGGGCGAGGCAGGCGGCGTAGTGAGGGGTTGTCCAGCCGTGTTGACAGTGGGGGCAGTGGCAGGCGATGTGGGGGATACCGCCATCTTGGGCGGTGCCGAGGATAACGGCCGTTACCCTATCTTGAGGAATACGTAACATATCATTAAGTGTAATCGAAAAAAAAGAAGTTGTCTATGAATAAAGCGATTCAGCACTTGCCGGAATAGACAAGATGGATAATAATTATTAGGCCATTGATAGCTGGTGAAACTAAGCTGGTTTGTGGTTTGATGAGCAGGTAAAAGGAGATAATGATATGGAGACAAGCGCGGCTATGCGCGAATATTTGGCCGAGATGTATCGGTTGCAAGCGGAATCGCCGGAAGAAGAGACGGTGAGCACGACGCGGTTGGCGGATCGGTTAGGGGTGTCAGCGCCTGCTATTCCACGCATGTTACGCCGTTTAGCGAATGCGGGTTACGTCAAACGAATTCCATATCAGGGGGCGGCGTTGACTGATTTGGGGATGCGGGAAGCGTTAAAAGAGATTCGGCGTCATCGGATTTTGGAGAGATTTTTAGTCGAAGTGATGGGCTTTACTTGGGATGAGACGCATGAACATGCGGATGATTTGTCGCGGGGGCTTAATGATGAGTTAACGGAGCGTATGGCGGCGATGACTGATTATCCGACTCGGTGTCCGCATGGGGAACCGATTCCGGACAGTGAGGGGAATTTGCCGCTTATTGAAGATACGTGTTTGGTTAATTTGCCGATTGGTTATCAGGGGCAGGTGAGTCGGGTACGGACGCATGATCCGGAGCGGTTGCGTTATTTTTCTTCGTTGGGGTTATTTCCGGAAGCGGGGGTTGAGATTGTGGGCCGAGCGCCGTTCAATGGGCCGATTCGGTTGCGGTTGGGGCGTGATGAGATTGTTTTGGGGATTGAGTTGGCTAAATCGTTATGGGTGACACAGCCGGCGTAGATGAGGGTGGGGAGCTGGGGTTAGGGGAACAAGCGGCGCGTTTTGACTTCAGCAACAGCATCATCACGGTAACAGTAGAGCATTGCGGGACGACCTTCGCCCTCATTCTTTTTGCGGCCGGTTTTTTCTAAGATGCCTGAGGCTAAAATTTTGCGGCGGAAATTACGTTTATCGAGATCTTCACCGAGGATGATTTCATAGGCGTGTTGTAATTCGGATAAGGTAAAGACATCGGGGAGGAGTTGAAAGCCGACCATTGTATATTCTAGTTTATAGCGAAGGCGTTGCAGGGCATATTCGATGATCTCATGGTGGTCGAAGGCGAGTTCTGGTGGGTTGTAGACAGAGAACCAATCCGTTTTGATATTATCGGCGGGGTCTTGTTTGATGGCGGTATAGGGGACTAAGGCGAAATAAGCGACTGTGATAACGCGTGTTCGTGGGTCCCGTTGGGGGGCACCGAAGGTATAGAGCTGTTCGGTATAGACATCAGTGACGCCTGTTTTAGCCGCTAATTGTCGATTGGCGGCATCGTCGAGGGATTCATCCATCTGCACGAAGCCGCCAGGGATGGCCCACATATTGGCAAATGGTTTGTGGGGCCGTTTGCTGAGCAAAACTTGAAGGTCTTCGTCGACCAAAGAGAAGATGACAACATCAACTGTCACTGAAGGACGTTCAAACCTATTAGGATCGTAATTTGATGGAATTTCTGTTGAGGCAGGCATTTGAGTTAGCTTTTTAGTTAAACTGTAGTCGGATGAAGTTGTAAAGATTAATGACAATTAGTAGAGAAAATATTTATTGAAAAAATAAGGAGGTGTGGCTTATTATAGCGCACACCTCCTCTCAATGCATTATTGAGTTAGAGTTAATGAGTCAGTCATACGCTGTTAGGGATTGACGTTAAGTGGTGGTGAAGCTAAGCGTGTGGGTAGAACCACGTCTTCAAAACGGGTAAAGAGGCCAATGGGACCAGGATTTGGAATGGTTAAGCCCCCTTGTTGAACCGCTTGCGGGAGACTTACGCTGACAATTCCGTTGAAGAATTGGTCATCACCTTGAGCACGAAGGACCAAGTCCACTTGGATACCGACTTCATAAGCCCATTTGAGGACTAAAGCATCTTGAGATGATAGGCTGAGGATAACGAGATCTGGAGCATCTTCAGGGCGTTGTTTCGTTGGTTCTAGAGTGGGGACAGGTTGGTCAGGGTTATCACTATTTCGAATGGCTTGGGCGGTAACGGCGATGGCGTTGATATCTTCTTCGATTTCTTCTTCTTGTTTACGAGGGTCAATCCAAGTACCCATCCAAACGACTTCGACCTGTTGGACCGTTAATTGGGAGACGCGACGAGGTAAAGGTTCAGAGCCCTCTTGGGGGACGACAAGGCCGATGAGGTCGAGGCCAGGAATGACTTCGAGACGGCCGCCGGGTGTTTCGGGGAAGAGGAAGCTACGTCCTTCGAGCAAGGCGTTTTGGTTCACTTGGGCAATTTTGTTGGGGAGGCCTGATTGGAATACAGGGTCGAGGTCGCGCAATTCGAGAGTCATGATAATATCGACAAGATCACCGGGACGCATTGAGTAAGCGACACCGTTATCTTCATCGATAGGGAAGGCGACGGCGACTCTACCTTCCTCGAGTTGGATGGCTAAATCAGAGCCCATGGCGGTGATATCATTTGAGGAGAAAGCGAGCATCGATTCAAGGATTTCTTGGCCTTCACTGACATTCGTACCAACGATACGACCGATCAATTTACTCGTATCGGTAAAAGTATAGTTGGCACGAATGGCGACATTGTTACTGGGGCGTCGTTCGACATCGAGGTAGTCAGCCGTTAATTTAGTACCAACATCGAGGTCGATACTGGCAACAACGACGGGGACTAATTCGTATTCAGCAGTTGCGGTGGGAAGAGTGGCTGGTTGACCGGCCACAGCACCTGGGGCAACGGTGATAACAATACCATCTTCGGTGATTGTTTCAACAGGTGGTGTATTATTAAGATTACGGAAAAACAAAAACCCGACAATGGCAGCCGCTACCACAACCAGTACCAAAACGATGGCGATAAATGTTCTTGGTCGCATAATGGATCCTTTTGGTTACAATCTTAGCCAATCTAAACCGTTATCAGAAGTGATACGTTATTATGATTAGCTTTCTAGTAAACGCTTAAGCAATGTGTCACTAAAAATAAAGCAGTATGATGCATAAGCTAGTCGATTTACACCGACTCAGAATAATAAAAGTTAAGGAGAATCGCCCTCACCAGAGGAAGATGATCCCCCGGTATTATCTAGGCTAATGCCACCTTGTGGTGAGATCACATAATTGATATCAGGGGGAACCTCGATATTAAAACGTTGGAGTAGGTAGTCAAGGTCAACATTTTGGACAGCATTAATTTGATTGTCGCCTGGTGAACGCAAAGCGTAATCGATATCGGCGTCACTTTCTAGCGCGTATTTAATAAAAAGTTGCTGTTGAGGTGGTAAAGCGATGACGATGACATCAGGTGGTGGTGGGGTTGGGGTGGGTGGGGGGCCACCAGGAGTAGCAGTGGGGGCATTGGGGTCAGGGGTGGCGGTGGGGAGGGCGAGGGGGTCAGGTGGGACCCAAGGGCCGACCTGAATGACTTTCGCATTTTGGACAATCATGGAGACGGGGAGGGGGCGTTGCAACTCACTGGGGAGGACAACGGCTTCGTCGCCAGTGCCTAAGGTTTCGACACGGCCGATATCAATAAAGAGTTGCGTAGGATTGCCAGCCTCATCAATAAAGGTTAAGACATTGTTGTTGGTCATGAGGGTGCGGAATTCGCTATCTATTTCATAGAAAGAGAAGGTGAGCATGATATCGATGAAATCACCTTCATCGAGGCCATAGGCGACGGTGGAGACACGATCCATGGGGACGGACATAGCGACATAGCCGAAGGGGATAAGGGAAGAGGGGCCGTAATTTTCTTGGCCGAGATTGGTCATATCACGGATGAGGGCGTCACGGGTGAGTGTTTCACCTTGGAAGATATCGTTACGGGCGAAGAGGCCGATAACTTCATCTATGTCGGTGATGACATTAGGGCCAACATTGGAGGCTAGGCGGATATCTGTTTCTAGGACATCGGCTGTAATTTGATAGCCACGAGGCAGAGTTTGGAGAGAGATAACGACTTCGACCGTATCAGAGATGGTGGGCCGAGGGGCAATTGGTTGGCCCTCCTCTAGAGGGATACCATCCTCTCCTACAACTGGTTGATTGGGGTTGTCAGCAAGGCCACTGCCACCACTATTCAGGGCCACAAAAGCGACACCACCCACTATAATAAGCAAACCCACTACCACAACGATGATAGCCACAACACGACGATTAATGTTCATGGGGCATTCCCTTCTAACATGTTAGCTGTCAATTTAGTTTGATTGACATTTTCGGATAAGAAATGATTATCAAAAAATTTGCCAAAGATTACCAAAATTAATAACAAACGAAAATAAATATTAGGTTGACAGTTTTCGTAAGAGATAGATTTAGGAGTTAAAAAGTGAGTTAATGTTGTTTAATTTAATCGTTTAGAAACCATCTATCTCTCTGTTTTACTAATACAACATTACTTTGGCAATTATAGACCGATTTTAATAATATGTAAAGCTGAATTATAAGAATATGGTAACATATGTAAAAATTGATAGCAAATTCAAGGGGAAGAAGCTTCAATCAGGTTGGATAATCGGTCACAAATTGGCTTCATTTATACAGAATAACGGTTATGGTGGTGTGGGGGTTGAGGTGGGA
>DATHYN010000141.1:0-3051 GCA_035459145.1 Anaerolineae bacterium
TTATTGGAGACCACAGTGCTGCCATTGCCACCACCACCACCCAGACTCATCGCCATGATGCCGTGGGAAAATTCCTTCGTAGTGATAATCGTTGCTGAATTATTGACATTAACGACATCCCCAGCACCACCAGTACCCCCAGCACCGCCAATGGTTACCGATACGGTATTGCCGTCCTTAGAAGTTAATTGATTTGACAGTACAAGCTTGCCATTACCGCCGCCCCCACCGATGGATTGGGCGAAAACACCAACAGAGCTTGCACCATCTGTACCAATGAAACCAGTATTGTTAACGGTGACGGTATTTCCACGACCACCATCACCACCGCTACCACCAACAGTAACTGAGACGGTGGATGTTTTACTTGCTGAGCCACCACCACCACCGCTACCTGAGGCGGCAGATGATGCGTCTGTTGGGCTGCTACTTTCTTTAAGAACAGAGCTAATCGCCATCCCGCCGTTACCGCCGCCGCCGCCAATACTTTGGGCAAGAACAGCGTGGGAACCTTCTCTGGTAGTGATTACATCACCGCTATTGCTGACGTTCACTTTTCCGGCGTACGTACCGATGCCACCGCTTCCACCGATCGCCACTCTGGCATTAAATTCATTCGATGTCGCTTTTGCCCCGCCAGTTGCAGATGTACCACCAGTACCACCGCCCCCACCGATGGATTGGGCAAGAATCCCAACAGAGTCGTCACCATTAGTCCGCACACTAGCATCACTTGTAATGGCAACATTGCCACCAAAGCCCCCAGTACCACCAGTACCACCCATGCCGAAAGCAAAGGTTTTTGCGGTTATACCCAATGTATTTCCAGAACCACCATTCCCGCCGCCGCCACCGACGGATTGGGCAAAGATCGCGTGAGCTTTTTCGCCTTGGGTACTTACCGCGCCTGACGCATTAAGGACGACATTGCCTGCATTTCCACCTTCACCGCCTTCGATGCCAATAGCAACTTTTATTTCGGTTTTACTGTTGGCTTCTGCTTCTGCTTGACTCGGAATAGTGAGATTTACGGAGGTGGAACTACTGTTGCCACCACCATTGCCAATGGACTGGGCGAGCAGACCAAAAGATCCTGCGCCAAGAGTTTGAATTGTGCCGTCCGAGAAGAGACTTACATCGGAGCCAAAGCCGCCTTTCCCACCTTTTTGTCCTAGGGTGAAACCGAAAGCACCGCCATTGGTTTGGGTCATCGCAATAGTCATGCCTGCATTACCGCCGCCACCGCCAATGGATTGGGCGAGAATGCCAAAAGAGTTCCTTCCTAATGTCGTGATCGCACCCGCATGGACGACTTTTACTTTGTCACCAAAGCCACCATTACCTGTATCACCGCCAATACCAATAGCCAAGGCGTTATTTTCATCTTGGGTATTCTTTTCTTTATCCTTACTTTTGGCATTGGACAGTGCGATATTGATGTTGGCATTACCGCCACCGCCACCAATGGATTGGGCTAAAATTCCGTGGCTATCATTGCCCTGTGTTTCTAAGTCAGCATAGTTATTGACGATCGCCGTTGATCCATGATCAGCTTCCCCGCCCCTGCCCCCAACCAATATAGTGGCTGCAAAACCCGGTTCAGAATCCCCAGAACCAACACCACTTTTCCCTACATTCAGACTCATTCCAGCGTCACCACCACCACCACCAATACTGGAGGCTTCGATAGCATGTCCACCATCACCGTTGGTGATAATCTTGCCTGCTGCTAACCCACTCCTTGTGATACTGCCCGCACTGGTTAAGTTACCTGACCCATCCGTTACTGCTGTCGTATTAGCGGCGATCGCCAGACCATCCCCTGTTGTGACAGACAATGTACCGCGATTGACGATGACATTTCCCGCGCTACCACCTTTATCACCAGAACCACCGACTGCGATCTGAATAGGAGAACTATCCTGTGCGTAAAACAAGGAGAAATTAGCACCACCAGTACCGCCACCACCACCAACAGATTGAGCGAAAATACCACGGGAATTTTTACCTTGCGTCGAAATCGCACCAGATTGCGTGACGGACACATTACCCGCTGTGCCACCTTCGCCTGCACTACCACCAATACCTGCGATGACAGTCACATCTGTCATGCCACCAGAGTTTTCGGCGTCTTTACCGCTAAATTGTCCACTGACATTGATGCCACCGTGACCACCGCCACCACCAATACTCTGGGCTGCAATACCATGCTTCCAATCACCCTGAGTAAAAATCGTCCCCCTATGGTTGACCGTGACATTGCCGGCGATCGCCCCCTTGCCACCATTCCCACCAATACCAAAAGTAACAGAGGGTATCGGGTCACTCTTGCTTAAAATAATGCCGCCAGTAACATTGAGCGCACCATTACCACCGCCACCACCAATGGACTGGGCAAGAATCCCCGCACTGCTAGCCACATCGACATCAGAGTCTGGATAGAACGTAATGAATTCTTTGAGGGCAGCAACCGCTGTCACCCCAATTTCTTCAAAAAATTCGGCTGTAAAGAAGTCTGGAACGCCATCTTTATCGGGATCTTTGTCATTGTTTGGCGCAGTGATTGGTGCACCAAGGGCTTGGATATTAACAGTTGCATCAACAGTGACCGCTTTAGCAATATTGCCATCACCACCGGAACCACCGATACCTATGAGCAACGAAGAGTCCGAGGTAATACCACCAGTGATATTGGTGCCACCATTACCGCCGCCCCCACCAATCGATTGTGCTTGAATGCCGGAACTTTCCTTCCCGATAACGTTGATGCCCGTTGTATCAGCCACTGTGACATCTACAGTATCCGCAGTACCACCGCCCCCACCAAAACCGCCGATGCCAAAGACGACACCAAAGGCATCTCCTGTTGCACTAGATTTTGTAAAGGATAAACCGGCACTGACATTAACGCCACCATTACCACCACTACCGCCGATGGATTGCGCTTGAATGCCATGTCCTCCTGTCTCGTTGGCTTCAGAACCCCTCGCGGCAATAATCTGACCGCCATTGCCATCGTAGTTTACTGTCACCGCACCCGCGTTACCACCA
>DATHYN010000142.1:0-4440 GCA_035459145.1 Anaerolineae bacterium
TTTTTTGGGAGTATGCGATGGGGGATTGGGCGGGTTTTGAAGGTGGGGGAGGATTGGGGAGGTGATGGATATTGTTGATTTGATGCCGTTGATTGGGCCGAGGGGGTATGCGGCGGCGAGGGAATATTTTCCGGTTGGAATGCCTTTCTAATTTGGAAAACTTTTTAGATTTTACTTAGTTGATAGGTGGTGATGCAATGATTGATTTTTCTAGTAGCTGTCTTGAATGTGGTGCTAGCCAAGTTGATGGGATGGGTTGTTGGGAGCAATTAGGCGGGATATTGGCTTGGGAATGGGATGATCCTGAGTTGATGCGGCAACATTTTTTGACGGTGGCATCATATAATTTACAGCATCCTGCGCAGTTTACGGAAGAGGCGATTGATAAGTTGCGGCAATTATTTATTGAACATCTTGATGAGGGAGTGCCTGTTTATTTGTTGCGGCGGCGGGTTGGTCGGGATTCGGCGGGGAGTAAGCGGGTGCGGCGTAAGGTGGCTGATCGGGTGATGGTTAAACGTGATTGGCAGATGACGGTGGCGGATGTTTATTTAGCTGGTAGGCGGGAGGGGGCGGCCGTGCGGGTTAGGGAGTGGGCGGAATCAATACGAAGGGAATTTGTTTAAACTTACACCAATAGCGTAAAGGGCACGGCATTTTTCAGGTGAGGATGATGATAAGCGATGAAGCTGATGGTTCTGTAAAAGTAGAACTAGAAATTAAATTAGAGGTATAATAGAGGTAAGCTTTTGTGCTTGGTGTGAATGATGACTATCATTTTTGCTCATAATAACGTAATTTAGCCGTTATCAAGTATGCATTTCCTCGTTTCTGGGGAAGCGTGGCCATAAGGTAGAAGCGGTGTTATGAGAGGCAGAAAATAAAATGAGTTTACGTGTACGTTATCAGACATACGAGTTTGGTGGTATTGATATTCATATACGGGCGTTACGAGATCGGCAAGAGTTTGAGGATGAGGATGGTGCGGGAGAGGCGTTGGGGATATCATCGGCGATGTGGTCGTTGTTTGGGATTGTGTGGCCGTCGGGTTTGGTGTTGGCGCATTATATGTTGGGGCAAGATGTGGCGGGGAAGCGTATTTTGGAGGTGGGGTGTGGTTTAGGGATGACGACGATTTTATTAAATCATTTGCAGGCGGATATTACGGCGACGGATTATCATCCGGAAGTGGAAGCTTTTTTGCGTGAAAATATAGCGTTGAATGGGGATGAGATGGTGCCATTTGTGCGTACGGATTGGTCTGATCCGCCGACTGATTTGGGTCGGTTTGATTTGATCGTGGGGAGTGATTTGTTGTATGAAGATTATAATATATCGGTGTTGGTTGATTTTATCGAGCAGCATAGTACCCCAGATGGGGAGATGATTTTAGTTGATCCGAATCGGGGATTGCAGAATAAATTTAGCCGGCAGATGGAAGATTTGGGGTTTGAGTTGGAGAAGCATCAGCCGGATACGGAGGCTTATTTGGAGGATGCGTTTGAGGGGGTGGTGTTGCGGTTTAGTAGATAAGGTATGATTTACATCGGTTAATCATCGGTTGAGCATTGATTTTTGACTTAGACTGATATGTTATGCTTCTTTGTATTACCCCTGATAGTCTTTGTATTTTAGGTCGTGTTTATATGAATAAAAAATTCTCTTCTTTTGTTAGCCTCCTTAATGTTGTTATTGGTTTGATATTGATTTTTTTGGTGTTATATGTTGTTTGGACAGTAACAGGTAACATAGAATCTGAAGCTGAGCCTTTACAAGTAACCCGTGTTGTTGCTGATCCGCCAACTCTTGACGCTGTCCGTGTGACTACTCAACCCGAAGTTGGGGAAGTGACGCGCATTATTGAAGTCACGACAACGCCTATGCCCACCCAAGAAGTGACGCGTGTGGTTGAACCTATTGATGATAAATCAACAGAAGATTTGCCTATCACTTTGAATATTAATTGGCAAAGTGAGCCGCCAACGTTGGATCCTGCTTTGGCAACTGGTTCCAATTCCATTGATATTATTGGCAATCTGTTTGTTGGTTTGACTAAAATTGATCCCGTGACAGGTGACGTTGAGCCATATTTGGCGACTGAATGGTTTGTCAATGAAGATGGTACTGTCTACACCTTTAAATTGCGCGATGATATACCTTGGGTGCGATATAATCTTGCCAGTGGTGAGGTTGCCCGCGTATCGAAACATGACCCTTGGCGGCAACATGATCCGGCCACTGGTGAAGCTACCTTATTGCCGTTAACAGATGAGGATGTAGACTTTGTTGATGCGTATGATGTTGAATATGCTGTGAAGCGAGCGATTGATCCGGCCACGGCCGCCCCTTATGCCTACGTTTTCTATATTTTGAAGAATGCGGCGGCTATTAACCATAGTGAAGATGGTTTTATCCTAGATGATCTTGGGGTGCGGGTCATAGATGAAACGACGATTGAATTTGAATTGGAACAGCCAGCTGGTTACTTCCCCTCAATTGTTAGTATGTGGACCGCTTATCCTGTGCATGAAGCGACGATTTATGATTGGGAGGATAAATGGACTGAGCCTAATATCATTGTTACGAGTGGGCCGTATGTTTTGGAGAATTGGTATCACGGCCGTGAATTAACCATGATCAAAAATCCATTCTGGATTCATGCGGATGATGTTCAAATTGAACGTATTCGTGGGGTTATCATCCCTGATTTTGCCACGGCTTTGGCTGCGTATGAAAACTTCGAATTGGATACTGTTCTGGCGTCTGTCGGTGCTTTAGACCATATTCAAACTCATTCAACATTAAGCGCCCAATATTATAGCGCACCGGTTGCTTGTACATATTATTACGGCATGACCAATAGCAAACCACCCTTTGATGATCGGCGTATTCGTTTAGCCTTCTCACAAGCATTTGATCGTCAATCATTGATTGATAATGTCTTGAAGGCTGGTCAAAGTCCAGCTAGTTCATTTGCTCCGCCAGGGATGTTTGGGGCTCCAGTGCCTGGCATTGTTGGTGTCGAATATGATCCAGAGGGAGCGGTTGCTTTATTACAAGAGTATCTTGATGAAAAAGGGATGACAATTGAAGAGTTTAATGGTATGGATATTGTGTTAATGCACAATACGAGTGAGGGACATTCCCGGATTGCGAAGGCTGTGCAAGCGATGTGGAAAGATGTTTTGGGGGTTGAGGTTCGGATCGAAAATCAGGAGTGGGCCGTTTACTTGGATACGCTGCACCCGACAACACCGCTTGAAGATGTACCCCATATTTGGCGTTTGGGTTGGTGTGCTGATTATCCGGACGAAAATAATTGGGTGCATGAAGTTTTTAATGCGGAAATTGGTGCCAATCGTTTGCGGCGTGAACCGAGTCGTTTTGATGAGTTGACGGTTGAGGCTAGTAGCGAGATAGATCCAGACAAACGGATGGCGTTATATGCCGAAGCAGAGCAGATATTGGCTTATGATGAAGCGGCTTACATTCCTATTTATCATTATAGTAATTCGCATCTTACCCAGTCGTGGTTGACACGTAACTATCCATCTTTTGGACCGGCTGATTATTATAATTGGACGATTGATGGGGAGGCTAAACAGGCGGTACAGAAATAAAGCCGTTTGTAGGTAAGGGTGAAAGCTGTTCGCAGTAGAAACCGGTCTGGTTATTGTCATGCTGTTACTGGATGCCGGCCTTTGCCGGAATGACAAATTGTGATATTACTTTGTTTACACTCTACGTGACTTTTAACAGGAGAAACAAAATGAAAGTGATGAATTTGTTGCCAGCCGATAAAGTTGATTGGCGGTTGGGTTGGCAGTTGGCGGGGTTGAACGCTGTTGTGGCGGGCTTTAGTGGGGTTAGTTTTTTGTTGGTTTTGTATGGGTTGTCGGCGGTGAACCATTGGCGGCTGGCGGCGGATGGGGGGGCACGGCCGTGGCCGTTTCCCTATCCGATCTTGTTTTTACTGTACGGGGTGATGTTTATGGGGGCTTGGTGGTGGTTTGGGCGGCGACTGACGGTTACGGGACGAGATAGGGTGGCGGTGGTATTAGTGGGAATTAGTCCGTTGTTAGCTTTGAGTTTGTTGGGATATGTGAGTGCTTTGGGACTTGTGGTCGCGTATCAATTTGGTTGGACGGTCATGCCTATTGCGGCTGTTTTTGTTTGGGGTGGCTTGGCGACGTTGATATTATTAACTGGGGTTATGTGTGGGGGTGTGGTTTTTTACGGCAGGTAGATAATCGATTTATGCAGTGAATTATTATATGAAATGGCGTATCATAAAACCTCATTCATTTTATAGTTTTATGTAGTATTTTATAGAAATTTATGGTATAATATCGAATATGAAATTATCAGATTATGCGAAGCGAATTGGTGTTACTTATAAAACGGCATGGATGCATTATCGCAAAGGATTGATTCTTGGTG
>DATHYN010000143.1:0-10346 GCA_035459145.1 Anaerolineae bacterium
TCACCCAATGTAATCGCTTTCACCTTACTCCCATCCCAATAATCGACCCCCAAACTGACCGCCCGCGCCTGCAACGCATTCTCAAACCGCCCCCGATCAAGCTGACAACTCGTCAAATCCCCTGTAATTTTCGCTAAACTATGTGGTCCAAACTCCACCCGCCGCTCAATCTGGCTATTATCCCCCTGACTCATAAAAAACCTTAGCCCCATCTTAACCAGTTCATGCTCCCGAATATGCGCATCCATCCCCACCACCTTACGCAAATAATACGCCCCCCCTTCAATCGTCGATTCCCCCACCTTAAACGCCGTTTCCGGTACCGGATAAAGCAGCTTTTCAATCACCACTATCTCCGTACTCGGCCGCGCCTGCTTCAACTGAATAGCCAATGTCGTTCCCGCCAACCCCCCACCCAAAATCACCACATCCCAAACTTTCTCGTCCATCGTACAACCTCTCTATAGACAACTTGGGATACATGTCTGGTTACTACACACACAAAAACGTCCCTCCCCTGGCCCAATCAACGGGTTACAACAACCAATTCCCCTTTGTACCAGCCATCATTCCCACAACAACAATTAACAACGTGCACGCATTAAACAACTTATTTGCAAGATCACATCTCAACAATATTTAGTTTAATACCCTGTCGTTAAGTATAGAGACACGATGAAGGCCGAAGTCCACAAAAACTCCCCAAAACACCCCCTATTCCCCCCCAAAAAACAAAAAAAAGAGCACCTCTTTCAAGATGCTCTTTCTGTGGACTATGAGGGATTCGAACCCCCGACCAAGTGATTAAAAGTCACCTGCTCTGCCAGCTGAGCTAATAGTCCACAACGAAGCAATATTATAGCAGATTAAATCTTGCTTGCCAAGACTTTTTTTGAAATTGAGGGGTGGGTAGTTCATTAATTCCTTTACAATTGTCATTCTAATGAAAATCAGAATCCATGAGCGACCTTACAAAAACCAGAAAGGGATACAAATCAGAACATAACACCCCTTTTTCACCCCCCTTTTTTACCCAAACCCTAATTTACCGTGAAAATTTCCCTCTCTTAGTTGCATCCCCTCCCACACCCCCTTATAATTCTCTCTATGGTACCAGAAACAAATTATATAACGCACGATTATGATAATTATCCACCCGCTCCACAAGCGGCCTATTATGACGAGTTAGATTATCTCTTGCCCGTTCATGATCCCCCCCCACCGCCTAACCCCACCACCCAATCCCAACTCATCATCCGCGAAATTGTGGAAACGATTTTACTCATGATTTTTATCTTCTGGGCAGTCAACACACTAACCGGCCGTTTCCGCATCGAAGGCTCTAGTATGTTGCCCGGCCTCATCGAAGGTGAATATGTCATCGTTAATAAATTAAGCTACTATCTCAATGAACCAGAACGAGGCGATGTCATCGTCCTCCACTTCCCCAATGACCCCAACCGTGACTTCATTAAACGTGTCATCGGCCTCCCCGGTGATACCGTCATCATCCAAGACCAAAAAGTCTCTGTCAATGGTGTCATCCTCGATGAACCTTATATCTTCGCCGCCACCAATGGTAGTGGCGAATGGGTTGTCCCCGCCAATAACTATTTTGTCGTTGGTGATAATCGTAATAACTCCAGTGACTCCCGCCATGGCTGGTTCCTCCCCCGTGAAAATATCGTCGGCCGCGCTTGGTTCATCTACTGGGACCCCAAAGCATGGCGTTTCGCCCCCCATTACTCCCACCCAGACCTCTCCAATATCAATACCACCGCCTTCTTACCCCCTCCCATCCCTCTCTTTTAAGGACTTTCTCCCATGTCATCCGTTGAGCTTCGCAGTTACGTCTTCCTAGATAGTCTCCAACCCCAACATGCCGCTTTTCTCGGCACCGTCGCGCGCGGCTTCCTCCCCCTCCCTGGCGACGCCTCCCTCTGGATCGAAATCTCCCCCGGTATCGAAATCAACCGTATCACCGATATCGCCCTCAAAGCAACGGCCGTTGCCCCCGGCATGCAAATCGTCGAACGTCTCTACGGCCTCCTCGAAATCCACGCCACCAGCCAAGGCGAAGTCCGCGCCGCTGGCGCCGCTATCCTCGACGCCCTCGGCCTCAACCAAACCGACCGCCTCAAACCCCGCGTCGTCTCCAGTCAAATCATTCGCAACGTCGCCCCCCTCCAAGTCCAACTCATTAACCGCATGCGCCATGGCCACATGCTCCTCGCCGGCCAAACCCTCTACGTCATGGAAGTCCAACCCGCCGCCTACGCCGCTCTCGCCGCCAACGAAGCCGAAAAAGCGGCCAACCTCAACATCCTCGAAGTCCATGCCTTCGGTAGCTTTGGCCGCCTCTACCTCGGCGGCGATGAACAAGATATTATGGCCGGCTACCAAGCCGCCCTCGATGCCATTGATAGTATCACCGGCCGCCCTCTCACCTAATCCCCCCCTTCCTCATCTCCTGTGAGATCGTGGCCTCAACTTATTAATAGATCGTCTGTAAGTTGTCTAACCTAAATAGTCCGTACTTTTAGCTTAACAACTTCAACAAAAAGGAGTCCCTCATGGCTGATGCTCTCGGAATGATAGAATGTAAAGGCTTCGCCGCTATGGTCGAAGCGTCCGATGCCATGGTAAAAGCCGCCCGTGTTGAACTGGTCGGCTACGAAAAAATCGGCGGTGGCTACGTCACCGCTATCGTTCGTGGTGATGTCGCCGCCGTTAAAGCCGCCCTTGATGCCGGCGCCCGCGGCGCCGAAAAAGTCGGTGAGGTCGTTTCCGTCCATGTCATCCCCCGCCCCCATACCAATGTCGACCAAATCCTCCCCCTCGGCCGCAACACCACCACCACGGAGTAATCATGTACCTCGGCAAAGTCATCGGTACCGTCGTCGCTTCCCATAAAGATGATGCCCTCACCGGCCTCAAATTCCTCGTCGTCCAACGCCTTACCACTGACGCCTCCCCCACCGACCAATATGTCGTCGCCATCGACGCCGTTGGCGCTGGCCCCGATGAGGTCGTCATGATTGCTACCGGTAGCTCTGCCCGCCAAACCACCCTCACCGATAAACGTCCTTGTGACGCTGTTATTATGGCTATCGTCGATTCTTGGGAAATTCAAGGTGATGAAAAATACCGTAAATAAACCTCCCCAACTTAATCACGACCAAGTCGAAGCCATTGTCGCTCAAGTTATGCGTCAATTATCTTCCCCTTCCCCCACACCCACCACCTGCGGCTGTGCCACCCCCTCCTGCGCCTGCACCACTCCCTCCACCCTCACCCCACCCTCACCCGGCCACGACGGCATCTTCACCACTCTCGACGAAGCCATCACCGCCGCTGAAATCGCTTTCCGCCACTTTAGCGCCCTCCCCCTTGCCCAACGCCAAACCATCATCAACCAGATGCGCCTAACCAGCCAACAACACGCCGCCCAGCTCGCCCAGCTCGCTCTCGATGAATCTGGTATGGGCCGTCTCGATGATAAAATTAGCAAAAACCTCCTCGCCGCTACCAAAACCCCCGGCCCCGAAATCCTCTCCGCCACCAGCTGGAGCGGTGACAATGGCCTCACCCTCGTCGAATTCGCTCCCTACGGCCTCATCGGTGCCCTCACCCCCAGCACCAACCCCACTAGCACCATCATCTGCAACAGTATCGGCATGGTCGCCGCCGGCAACGCCGTCGTCTTCAATGCCCACCCCACCACCAAAACGGCCACCAATACCACCATCCAACTCCTCAATCGCGCCATCCAAACCGCCGGCGGCCCCCCCAACCTCCTCACCGCTATCGCCCACCCCACCCTCGAATCCGCCACCACCCTCATGCACCACCCCGCCATTCGCCTCCTTGTCGTCACTGGCGGCGCTGCCGTCGTCCGTGCCGCCATGTCCAGCGGTAAACGCGCCATCTGCGCCGGACCAGGTAACCCGCCCGTCATCGTCGACGAAACCGCCTCCATCGATCAAGCCGCCCGCGATATCGTCCACGGGGGCTCCTTCGATAACAATATCGTCTGTACCACCGAAAAAGAAACCTTTGCCGTCGCCTCTATCTGCGACAAACTTCTCCAAGCAATGCCCGCTCACGGTGCCCTCCACCTACCTAGCTGGCAATTCAATCGCCTCTGGCGCGCTGTCACCACCAAAGACCGCGGCCCCAATCAACCCGCCGACATGAACAAAAACTTTATCGGTAAAGATGCCCATCACCTTCTCGCTACCATCGGCATTAACGCTGGCCCCGAAATTCGCCAAATTGTGGCCGAGGTCCCCGCCGACCACCCCGCTGTCTGGACCGAACAAATGATGCCCCTCATGCCTGTCGTTCGTGTCCCCCACACCCAACGCGCCATCGAACTCGCCGTCGCCGCTGAACATGGCTACCGCCATACCGCCATCATGCACTCCAAACATCTCGATAACCTCAGTACCATGGCCCGGACTATCAATTGCAGTATCTTTGTTAAAAATGGACCCAATATCGCTGGCCTTGGTGCCGGCGGTGAGGGCTTTTGCTCCTTAACTATCGCTAGCCCCACCGGCGAAGGGTTAACTGAACCACGTAGTTTTAGCCGTATCCGCCGTTGTACACTTGTGGATGCTTTTCGTATTGTCTAAATAAGGATTCTATTATGTCTTTTGGCTACTCTCATCAAAAAACGATTAACACTGACCTCTTTACTGATGCCTATCGTGTCACTGGCGAAGTCAAAGTAGGTGCCGGTGGTGTCCAAGCTGTCCTCAGCGATCAAAATACTCGCTATATGACCATGTCTAATGTTTACATCTCCCGCATTCATACCCCCGCTTCCATCATCGCCAGCTATAGCGAATGTGCTTTTAATAAAGATAATATCAACTTTCTTGTCATGCAAAACAAAAGCGATGCGGTCGCCACTAGCAACCAACGTAGCCGCTCCGTCTTTGAACGGGGCAAAGATTACGATGTCTTTATCTCCGTTCCCTCTTTTGAAATTCATGGTATCATTAAACATGAAGGTACTGTTCAAGCAGCGAGCATGATTCGCAATAGCGTTGGCGCTTTCCAACTCGTCTATGATGCCAAAGCCTTAGCCGCCCTTTACCCCGATATCAGTTATAGTGGCGCTGTTATCCTCGTTCAAAAATCCCGTATCTCGATATTTGGTGTCAATACCCATAAACAGTAATCCCAAACCAAAGGAGAGCAACTGTGGCTCATATATTTATTATCGATGACGATCGTCAACTGTTACAACTAATCTCTGTTATGCTTGAGCGCGGTGGTCACGCCAGTACCACCATTAATGACCCCCGCAAGGCGCTTGATGAGCTCCAAAAATCGAAGCCGGACGCCGTTATCCTCGATGTCATGATGCCCGGCTTAGATGGCCATACCCTTTGCCGTCAAATTCGTGAAACCCCAGACTTAGCCGACCTCCCCATCATCATCCTCACCGCTCGCTCCCAAAATATCGACCGCAAAGCCGCCCTCGATAGTGGTGCCGATGAATATATGCGCAAACCGGTCATGCCCAAAGAGCTCATCGCCAAACTAGAAGAACTGATCGCCGCCAAATCTCCCGCCCCCGCCCACCAACCAGGTGTTATTATCGGCTTCTACAGCTTGCGTGGCGGTGTCGGTACCACCACCATGGCCCTTAACTTTGCCGCTGCCCTACACAAACATTCAGACAAACAGGTCTGCTTCTGGGACATGTCCTCGGCCGGCAGCCCCGCCGCCGTCTACCTCCGCCACTCCCCCACCACCCATTGGGGGCAATTAGACCCCGATAATCTCACTTGGGACCAAGTTGATGCCCAAATCGTTACCCACCGCTCCGGCCTCCGCTTCCTCCCCGCCCCCACTCTCCCCACCTCAGCCTCCCGCACCGACCTCGCCGCCGCTCTCACCAACCTCTTGCCCCAACACACCGATTACATCGTCGTCGACCTCCCCTCCAACCTCAACCCCGATACCCTCTTCCTTCTCCAAAATATCAATCTCACCTTCCACGTTCTCGCCCCCGAAGTCATCTCCGTCCACCTCGCCCAACAAACAAGCAAATTCCTGTCAGATTTAGAGGACGGCGTCAAACAAAAAGCATACTTGCTCAACCAAAATCAAATCGAATCCCCCATGCCCCCCACCGCTGTCGAACGTGCCCTCAAAACCCGTATCCCCTTCAAAATCGCCCACGATACCAATCAAGCCAAAGCGATCTCCGCCGGCGCCCCCCTCACCCTCTCCAATGCCAAATCCCCACTACCAGCCGGTATGGTTCGCATGGCTGAAATGATCCAACAACGGGTCGACCGCGGCGAACTATAAACGGCGTGGCTGTGTCTACTCCTCCTGCCCTCGGCCTCCTCGAACTCGATAGCATCGCCCACGGTATCCTCGTCGGCGACGCTATGATCAAAAAAGCCCCTCTCACCCACCTCTACACCGGTACCATCCACCCCGGCCACTACCTCCTCCTCGCTATCGGGGACGTCGCCCCCGTCGAAGAAGCCCTCGCCGCTGGCCAAATCGCCGCCGCCCAAACCGGCACTCCCCACCCCTGTCGCGACCAACTCTTTCTCCCTTTTGCCCATCCCGCTATCGTCAATGCCCTCCAAAATAACACCCCCACCACCACTCTTGGCGAAGCATTCACCATCATCGAAACCCATACCGTCGCCGCCGCCATCCGCGCCACCGATGCCGCCTGCAAGGGCGCCGATATCATCCTCTGGCAATTGCGTCTCGGCGATGGCCTCGGCGGTAAAGGACTCGCTCTCTTCAATGGCCGTATCGCCGACGTCGAAGCCGCCCGTGACCTCGCCACCACCGCCGCTGGCGACCATCTCTTTCGCCACACTATCATTCCCCAACTCCACCCTGAAATGCTCCCCAATCTCATCCCCCCCGCCCATTTCGGAACCCATTACAACTGGCAGGCAACCTAACATGAAACTCGCCCGCGTCATCGGCACCCTCGTCGCCACCACCCAAGTCCCTGGCCTTACCGGTATCAAATTCCTCCTCGTCCAACCCCTAACCAGTGACCAAACCCCCCTCGGCCCCCCCCTCGTCGCCGCCGATGCCACCACCCAAGCCGCCCCCAACCAACTCGTCTTCACCGTCGCCAGTCGCGAAGCCGCCCAAGCCCTCCCTAACCATTTTGTCCCCGTCGATCTCGCCATCGTTGGCCTCGTCGATGACCTCCATCTCCCTCCCTTATAGGTACCACCCATGTATATCGGTTACGTCATCGGCAATGTCACCGCCACCATCAAACACCCCGCCCTCCACGGCCACAAACTCCTCCTCGTCTCTCAATCCCCCCTCCTCTCCACTGAGCCCGATAACAGTTCACCCCCCTACGATATCTGTCTCGACCTCGTCCAAGCCGGCCCCGGCGATCAGGTTCTAATCCTCGACGAAGGTAGCAGTGCCCGTCAACTGCTCAACGACCCCAGCGCCCCCGTCCGTGCTGTCATCGTCGCCATCATCGACTCTGTCAATATCGACCCATGCTAAATTTAGATCGGCAAAATCAATGGCGCGAATATCATCGCGCCCGTCATCCACATTGGCAACCAGCTACTGAGCAATATGCCTCTTTAGTCCGCCGCTCTTTGCCGGCCGAGGGACTTATCCTCGACCTCGGTTGTGGCCGTGGCGGCCTCATCGAACAACTCAATCTACCTCTCAATCGCTTCATCGGCCTCGACCCCGATTGGCTCTCCCTCGCCGAACACCGTCTTCCCCTCCCTCGCGCCGTCGGCTGGAGCCACGCTCTCCCCTTCGCCCCCCACAGTTTCCAACTCATCTTTGCCAGCTGGGTCCTCGAACATCTAGCCACCCCCCAACAAGATTTAACCAATATCAGCCGCATTTTAGCCCCAGGCGGTCAATTCATCTTCATCACCCCCAACAAAGCCCACCCTTTGCTTCGCTTTAATCAAATCGTTAGCCGCCTCGGCGCTTGGCAAACCCACCTTATCGATACCCTCTACGGCCGTCAAGCCACCGACACCTTCCCCGCCTACTACCGCGCCAACAGTCCCACCCAGCTCCACACCCTCGCCCAACAAACCGGCCTCCACCTCACCCACCTCGACTACATCCCTGACCCCACTTACCTCGCCTTCAATGCCCCCCTCTACCATCTCTCCGCCACCTTTGAACGTGCCCTCCCCACCCACTACCACATCCACCTCGTCGGCGTCCTCACCAAACCAACCTAAACGAACCTGAGCTCGACAATTCACAGTTCCCCTCCAAACGTCATTTCGAGCGCAGTTCAATCCGTCTCACCCCCACAAAACCTACCATAACCTGAGTTCGACAATTCTCTCCCCTCCTCTCAACGTCATTTCGAGCGTAGTTCAATCCGCCCAACCCCTGACAAGTCTCACCCTTAAATCAAGGATTGAACGAAGTCGAGAAATCTACCCTAACAACACATTAACCAACTCGTCCACAGGTTTAATTCATTATCGAACTCAGGTTACCATACAAGAAATCTACTCTAACAACACAGTAACCAACTCATCCACAAGTTTAATTCATTATCGAACTCAGGTTACATACCAACTCAACCCAGACACACCCATTCCCCAACCACAACCCTTCCAACTAAACACCCCTCCCCACATCACCAACACCAAAAAATCCGTCAAATCCCCAAAATCCGCGTCAAAATCCATCAAACCTCATCAAACCAACCCGCTACCTCACACAAGATTACTACTCCCACTCCACTTTAATCTCCTGCAACGGCGTATACCGCGGATCAAACGTCTCGACCCCCAACTTCTTCCTAATCTCCGCCACCCGCTCCCCCATCAACGTCACACTCGCCATATACTCTTGCGCCACATTACCCGCCTCTAACTTCCGCCCCCCCTGCTCACCCATAATAAACTCAACTGCCGCCGCCCATGTTGCCGGATATTCCATCGTTGGCTTAATCTTCTTTTTGAAATCACGCCATAACGAACGGCCGTTCATCTGCGATACCACCCCAAATGAACGCTTCTGCATCCCTTCCAAAAAACCTTTCTCCACATCATCCCCTATCGCCTCTGGCCGCACATGCACTTGCAATGCCCCCGCATACACCGCCACCGGTAACAACCACGGCTCCGCTTTTAACTTCTCCGCCGTACTGCTCAGATCATGCGTCGCCAAAATCCGCGTCGCCCCCGCTTCCGTCAATGGTGTATCAATCACTGCCGGATTAATGCCCACTATCCGCCATTCCCCCCGATATGGCCGTAAATGCACAGTTACCGTATCCGCGGCTGTATAAGCGCCCGTCTCCTCATTCGGCCAAGCATACTCTAATAAAACCTCCTTCCCTTCACTCGTCTCCACCACGCGCGACAACCCTAACTGCGTTCTCTGTAACACCACCTTTAACAACAATTCAAAAATATGCATACCATACAAATCATACATCCGCGCCGCCTGACGGCGCGGAAACAGCTTCGGCGGAATCAGCTCCCCCTCCCCCGCCATCGTCGCCATAATCACATCCGCTACCACCGGCCAAATCTCATCAACAACCATATCATGTGTAATCATCTGTTTAACTCGCTGGTATACATAAAACTTGATTCACTTTAATTAAATAATTAGCGTTTAATCCATTTAACTGCTGAATCGCCGCCGATGTCGTTCCATACCGCAACGCAATCCGAAAAACATTGTCTCCAGGACTCACAATATGACTGGTATTGGCTCCACAATTACCACCACCACTCGTTGGTATACGCAAAATCTGACCAGGCACTAAATCATTGGCCGCTATATTGTACTCCGCCATTAACTCAATCGTCGTTCCATATCTCTGCGAAATACTGAACAATGTATCACCAGCCACGACTGTATGATTGATAAACTGAACCCCGCCACTACTGACTGGCGGAATCGCTGTCGGTGCCGCTTGCTGTACCCATGGCGTAGCCGTTGGCCATGGCGTCAACGTTGGTGCCGCTTGCTGTTGCTGTTGTTGTGCCTGCAACGCTTGTTGCGCTTGGCTAGTCGCTATCACCGCATTCGTTGTCGCCACTGTATCAACCGTTGGCATGACGACATTCGCCGTCGTATTCGGATCAAAAAAGGCTGCTTGTGCCGTTTGTGTCATCTGCGCCACCAAATCAGCCCCACTCATATCTGGCTGCGTCACGCCACCTACATTCTCTGGCCCTAATACAGCCGTTGCGGCTTGCGTCGGTACCGCCAGCTGGTCATCACCGGTATCATCCCCACCACTAACAAATGACCTCAATGCCAAAAAAGTGAAAATAGCAATTAAAATCGCCCCAATGCTAACCAATGGAACCATTTTACTT
>DATHYN010000144.1:0-11046 GCA_035459145.1 Anaerolineae bacterium
CCCCAACCACCACCCCCAATCTCGACACCAACAACACCATCACCGTTAACTCCACTGATGATGAACTAAATGCCGATAGCGACTGCTCCCTCCGCGAAGCCATCGCCGCCGCCAATACTGACTCGGCCGTCGATGCCTGCCCCCCCGGCTCCCTCGCTGATACCATCACCTTCGACCCCGCCCTCAATAACCAAACCATCTACCTCAATACCATCGCCGATATCACTTTCGGCCCCTCCGCCCTCGCCATCTCCTCCACCCTCACCCTTCACGCCGACCCCAACCAAAACATCACCATCGCCCGCGACCCAGCCGTCGAACGTCTCCGTCTCTTCTACGTCTCGCCCACTGGTAATCTCACCATCAACAACTTAACCATTAGGGACGGTAATGCCAAAGGGGGTAATGGTGGCCCTTCCATGAATATGGGTGGTGGCGCCGCCGGTCTAGGGGGTGCTTTACTCAATAATCAAGGCTTTATCACCATTAACAACACCCACTTCACCCAAAATCAAGCCAATGGCGGTAATGGGGGCTACCATTTTGGCGACTCTAACAACAGCGGTGGCGGCGGTGGTGGGGGTCTCAACGCTGATGGCGGTGGCCAACAAGGCAATCAAATTGGTGGCGTCGGTGGCGGCCCCAATGGGGGCTTTGCTGGCGGCCAAAACCAAAACGGTGGCCCTGGTGGCTTTGGCGGCGGCGGCGGCGGTGGCGGTGGCCAATGCTGCCCCGGCGGCAACGGCGCCCCTGGTGGCTTTGGCGGCGGCGGCGGCGGCGCTGGTTATGACAACCTTTCTGGCGTTGGCGGCTATGGTGGCGGTGGTGGCGGCGGCCGTAGCTTACCGAACACCCCCGGTGGCTTCTTTGCTGGCGGTGGTGGCTATGGCGCCTCGGGTGGCTACGCCGGTGGTGGTGGTGGTGCCGCCATGGGTAGCGCCATCTTCAACTACCAAGGGGATATCCACGTTAATAACAGTACTTTTGACCACAATGTTGGCCGTGGCGGCACTGGCGGTACCCCATTTAGCAGTAGCGGCAATGGTGGTGGTGGCGGCGGCGGCGGCGGCGCCCTCGGCACCATCTACAACTATACCGGCACCTTAACCGTCACCAACTCCACCTTCGCCTACAATGAAATTTATGGCGGTCATGGCGGCCACAGTAGTCAAAGCGGAACCAGACCTGGTAATGGCGGCTTCGCTTATGGTATCGGCATCTTTAACCACCTCGGCCACATCAACACCACCAACAACACCTTTGCCCACAACATCGCCGTCGGTGGCAATGGCGGCAACAACCCCTCCAGCACCTTCACTGGTGGCAATGGCGGCAACGCCAGTGGTAGCGGTATCACCAACTGGGATGGCTTTGCCACTGTCCACCACAACACCTTTACCGATAACACCCTTATCGGTGGTGCCCCTGGTGGCGGTTGCTGCAACAATGGCGGTGCCATCGGCGCCGGTTCCGTCTTAAACTTTGGCCCAGCCAGCTATATGACCATCACCAACAATATCCTCGCCAACAGCAATACCTACGATTTAGGCAATGGCGACGGCTCCATCACCGGCACCCTCAATCTTGTCGAAAATGCCATCGCCGCCGACCCCGCCCTCGTCCTCACTTCCGCCGACCCCCAACTCCTCCCCCTCGGCAACAACGGCGGCCCCACCCAAACTACTCCCCCATCCGGCTCTAGCCCCGCTATCAACGTCGGTGACTGCGCTGCCGGCACCATCACCACCGACCAACGTGGCGTATCACGCCCCATCGGCGTCGGCTGTGAACTAGGCGCCGTTGAACTCGACCCCCAAGCCGTCAGCAGTCTACTCCTCACCGGCCCGACCATTGGCACCTACGACACTGTTTACGTCTACACCGCCACTGTCAGCAACCCCTCCGCCACCCTCCCCATCACCTTCACTTGGCAAGCCACTGACCAACCCCCTATCGTCAACGTCGTCAACAGCCTCACCGATTCTGTCTCTTACAGTTGGCCCGCCGGTATCAACAAAAATATCACCGTCATCGCCCAAAACAGTACCCCCAACGGCCTCGGCCAAACCACCGCCTCCCAAAATGTCTTCATCGAACAAACTCAACTCCACTTAACCAAATCTGCCGACTTCAACCCCACTGACAGCTACGTCACTTACACCCTCGCTATCACCAATATCGGCACCATCTCCGGCACCGCCACCCTCCTCGACCCCTTACCCGCCCACCAAAACAACTGTACCGCCCAATTCAATGGTTCCCCCACCCCTGCTGGCGATGTCACCACCGGTACCGACCACTTCCTAGCCCCGAATGACACCGTTATCTACACCTGTGCCGGCCAAACCGTGGGCTTCTACCACGGCCCCGATGCCAATCAATTCCCCAATACAGATGTCGATTTCACTGTCAATATCACCAATCCCACTTCCGCCCCCATCATCGTCAACGTCACCAACTCCGATCTCCCCACCTGTGACTTCAGCGGCCCTGTCCCTCCTGGTGGTTTCAGCTACACCTGCACCGACACCAATGTGACCGCTGGCTATACCAACATCGCCACCCTCACCGCCTCTATCACCCTTGAAAACAGTGCCTATGCCAGCTCCCCCACCGACCCCCTCGGCCCCTACACCAGCACCGTCACCACCCCCCTCAACATCACCTCCGTCCAAACAACCATCGTTGAAATCTATCCCCCCACGCCCCCCGTCGCCAACGATGACACCTATTCACTATCCAATAGCGAAGCCACCACCATCTCCGCCCCTGGCGTTTTGAGCAATGATGATGATGTTAATGATGATCCGCTAACGGCCGTTCTCCTCACCTCCCCCACTACCGGCACCCTCCAACTCAACCCCGATGGCTCTTTCACCTACACCCCCACCTTCGGCTCTAAATACACCACCTCCTTCACCTACCAAGCCTCCGATGGTAGCTTAACCTCCAACACCGCTACCGTCACTCTCAATATATTACCCGTCATCGAAACAGCTATCGCCACCGCCGATATCTACACCACAACCACCAACACCACCCTCAACATACCCGCACCTGGCTTACTTGCCAATGACCAACTCACAACCCTTGACTCTTCCCTCAACCTCATCAACCCACCTCCCAATGGCTCTGTCACCCTAAACGCCAATGGTGCTTTCACTTACACTCCTAACGCCGCTTTTTCCGGTATCGATACCTTTACCTATCAACTCGACACCGGCCTCCTCGGCCAATGGAACTTCAACGAAGGCTCCGGCACCACCGCCACCGACTTAAGCGGCTACAACAATGACGGCTCCTTCGTCAATACTCCCACCTACACCACCACCACCCCTATAACCACCAGCACCAACTACTACAACTCACACAGCCTTCTTTTCAATGATGATGATGAAGTCCAAATCAATGGCATCAATATCGCTAACCGCTCCTTCACCATCGCCTTCTGGGCCCGACGTGACAATTTAAACGTGAGTGATTTTGTCATGTCTCAAAACACCGGCTTTGTCACCAATGGCTCCCTCCACATCGGTTTCCGCCCTAACAACGAATTCACCTGTGCCTTCTGGGCCAATGATCTCAACATCCCCTCCACTGATTTAGGCTGGCACCATTGGGCCTGTACCTATGATATCGCTACTAATGTTCGTACCGTATATCGTGACGGTGTTGCCCTCGCCTCTGATAATCCACCCTCACCCTACATCGGCACCGGCCTCATCCGCATCGGTTCCGCCTTTGGCACTGAACTTGGTGACTTGTACTTCGATGGCGGTCTTGATGATTTCCGCATCTACGATCGTGCTCTCTCCCCCACCGAACTCAACGACATTCAAACAACACCTGGCGGCCCCGCTCTTTCCAACATTGCCAATGTCCGCATCGATGTCGAGCCCGCTACCTATCCCACCCTGAGCCTCACACCCATCAAAGATAACACCATTTATGACAACGACACCGCTGATTTGAGTAACGGCCGTGGCGACTTCTTCTTCGCTGGCGTCAACGGTGCGACCGGTGGCAATAGCCCCATGCGTGGCCTGCTCGCCTTCAACATCGCTGACGCCTTGCCTCCTGGTGCCGAAATAATCGACGTCTCCTTACACCTCACCGCTAGCATCGGCTCCAATAACAGTGGCACTATTAACCTCCACACCCTCCAATCAGATTGGGGCGAAGGTAGTTCCCATGCTCCCGGTGGTGAAGCTGGTGGCGCTCCCGCCACCACTGGCGACGCCACTTGGGACCACACCTTCTACGACACCACCTTCTGGTCAACTCCTGGTGGCGACGTGGATCCTAACGCCAGCGCCACCCAATTCCTCCCCGGCAATGGCGGCCACACCATCACCAGCTTACAAATGCTCGCCGATGTCCGCAATTGGCACACCAACCCCGATAACAACTTTGGCTGGCTAATCCGCAATAGTGATGAAACAACCGGTGGCAACGCCCTCCGCTTTATCTCCAAAGATAACGCCAACACCGCCGACCACCCCCGTCTTGTCATCAGCTATCGCCTCGGCGCCACCCCCGCCGCCTTCGATGATACCTACACCATTGATGAAGACAGTAGCCTCGTCATCACCGGCACCGGCGTCCTCAGCAATGATATCGGCTACAACGGACTCCCCCTCACCGCTCTCCTCCACACCCCACCCGCTAACGGCTCCCTCATCTTCAACCCTGATGGCTCCTTCAACTACACCCCCCCACTTAACCAAGACACCCCCATTACCTTCACCTATCGTGCCACCCAATGGCCTCCCTATGCCCATCGCTGGCCACTCGACTTCAATGGTGACGACACCTCCGGCAATGGCAACAACCTAAACAATAACGGTTCCCCCACCTGGGCACCAACCATCCCCACCAACCTATTAGGTGACAGCACGACATCTCTCAATGCCACCGCTGGCTCCGTTATCGGCCCCGTTGCCTCCACCGCCATCGACAACATTACCCTCTCCCTTTGGTTCAAATCAAACGGTCCGACAGGTAATTATCAAATAATCTTTGTCAACGGTAATACCGGCGCCAATGGTTACGCCCTCGTACTCGATCCCAGCAATAACCTGCTTATCCTCCATGGCGGTGTCACTTTTATCGGCACTGGCTTAACTATCACCGATAACAATTGGCACCATATCGCTATGGTTCGCTCCGCGGACGACTGGCAATTCTACTTCGACAACGTCCTCACCCCACTTAGTGGCAATGCCAATATCGTTACCCCCGGCACCGGCACCGCCATCGGTTCTAGTTCCGTTGGCACCGAGTTCTTCGATGGCTATGTTGATGATGTCCACCTCTATGAAATCCCCCTCACCCCCACACAAGTAGGTGCCCTATTCAATGGCCAAGGCACACGCCGCTACTCTAACGCAGCCACTGTCACCGTCAACATCAACCCCGTTAACGACGCCCCTGTCACGACCCCTGACACCTACACCACCACCAACACTACCCCCCTCACCATCCCCTCACCCGGCGTCATCGCCAACGATATTGATGTCGACACCGGCACCACCCTCAGCGCCGTTCTCGCCACCCCTCCCATCACCGGCACCCTCATCTTCACCCCCGATGGCTCCTTCCACTACACCCCTCCCCTCGGTTTTACCGGCATCTCCACCTTCACCTACCACCTCCTCGACAATCAAATGACCGATCTCGTTAGCTACTGGAACTTCAACGAAGGCTCCGGCACCACCACTTGGGACTTATCTCTCACCCAAAACGATGGCACCATCATTAACAACGCTACCTACACCACCACAGTTCCTCCAGTTTCCTACCCCAACTCCCACGCCCTCAGTTTCGATGCCACCAATCAATACATCCAAGCCTCAACCCCCGCCACCATCGCCGGCACACACAGTTGGACCGTCTCCTTCTGGATGAACTACAACATCGTCGCCGGCCGTAGCAACATCATGTACATGGGTGACACCACTTCCAACAACGGTGTTCACTGGCTCATTAGTGGCACCACCGCTCAATTTGGTATCTTCTTCGGTGGCTTCAACTCCTTCGACCTCAGCCCCTATGTCGGCCAATGGGTCCATGTCACCACCCGTTACGATAACACCACTAACGACATCCAATCCTTCTTAAATGGCTCCCTCGTCGCCACCAATAATGCCGGCCCCTTCTACAATCAAATCGCCTCCGATTTCATCATCGGTCAAGGGCTCCCCGGTGAAACCAATTACGGCGGCCTCCTCGATGACATCCGTATCTACGATCGCGCTCTCTCCTTCACCGAAATCAATAGCATCTACCGTGATGAAGCCGGTGTCTCCACCACCAGCATCGTCACCATTGGTGTCGAAGAAGGTGCCCCTCTTGCCCCCAATACCGATATCACCCTAAGCGGCAACGACGCCATGATTGAGTGGAGCTCAGTTCCCAATGCCACCACCTACCAAACTTGGCGCAGTCTCAACGAACCCTACTTCACCCCCACGACCTGCGCCACCCCCGCCCCCTACACCTGTGTCCAACAAACCCTCACCAGTTACACACACACTGATGCCGCCGGCACCGCAAACCAAAACTACTTCTATTACGTCCTCTCGGTCAATAGCACTGGCCTCGTCTCCGCCCCCCTCAAACACCACGGCGTCTTCACCTACGCCATCACCCCCGGCAACTAACTATCTAGAGGTAGTTCGATTTGTTAAATCGAACTACCTCCCTTTTCCACTTAACCCGCCGACACCGGCAACAAAACATGAAAAGTCGTCCCCTCCCGATACACACTCTCAAACCATATCCGCCCCTGATGCATCTCCACCAACTGCTTCGTAATCGCTAAACCCAACCCCGTCCCCGGCGATTTACGCGCCTCCGCATCATCCACACGGTAAAATTTCTGAAAAATAGCCGCCTGCGCCTCTTCTTTTATCCCCAACCCCGTATCAGCCACCCACACATGCACCATCTTCTGCTCACCCTCATTCAAAGCTCGGGCTCCAATCGTAATCTTACCCTCATCAGGTGTGTACTTATTCGCATTGCTAACCAAATTCGTCAAAACCTGAATCATCCGTGACCGATCGGCCGATACCGTTGGTAAATATTCGGCCACATCCACCACAATCTCTTGTCGCCGCGCCCCAATTTGTGCTCGTGCTGTCATCAACACATCATCAATCACCCCTTTCATCGGCACCGGCTCAACCTCTAAACGCAAATAACCCGCCTCAATCCGTGAAATATCATCCAAATCAGACACCAAGGTCGCCATGCGATCAACATTCCCCCGAATCGTATCCAAAATCGACACATGCTGTGCTTTCATCTCACCCAAACGACCGGTAGCTAAAATCTCAGCATACCCTTTAATACTCGTCATCGGCACCTTTAACTCATGTGCCACAAAAGAGACAAACTCACTTTTAGCCGCATTGGCCGCCATCAACCCCGTGTACATCTCCGCATTCGCCAGTGCCAACCCCAAATAAACAGCCAGCCGTTTAAGAAAATTAATCGAACTCTCCGGCCAACTCGTTCGCTCCTCACACTCTATCATCAGCAACGCTTGGACTTGCTTATCCCAAATAAGCGGTATCACCAAATGCCCCACCGCCTCGGCCCAATACATCGCCCCCTCCTGAAAAACAATCTCCCGCGTCGCTACCGCCTGCACCAACGCCGAACTATCCGGCAACGCAAACAAAACCAACATCTCCGGCAAAACACCCTCACTATCCCCCTGACGAACCCGCACCCCCCACGAATCATCCTTCTCCCGCCGGGCCACTAACCCCACACTACCCCCTGCCTGCGCCAACGCCCACCGCAAACCAATCTCCATGCTCTCATTCGCATCCAACGTCCCCCCTAGCTCTTGCCCCACTTGCTCAATCGCCGACAACTCACTCATGTACGCTTTTTGCTTATCCATCATCGCTTTTTGCTTGATAGCCGCCTCCACCCGCGCCTGCAACAACAACCGATCAAATGGCTTCGTCAAATAATCCATCGCCCCCAACCGAATCCCCCGAATCACATTCTCTTTATCATCCGCCGCCGAAATTACAATAATAGGAATATCCATTAACGCCGGATCCTGCTGGCACGCTTCCAAAACCCCAAACCCATCCAAAACCGGCATCATAATATCCAACAAAACCAAATCAACCGACTGCCACCGCATCACCTCCAACCCCTCGGCCCCATCCTTCGCTAACACCACCTCATACCCATCACGCGACAATCTCTGCTCTAACAAATCTCGATTCAACTGACCATCATCAACAACTAATATACGTGGAGGGGTATTCATCTTTTACTCACTAGCTAATAAAGCAACTATTTTATCTAATAACAAAGGCAAATCAATCGGCTTCGTCACATAATCATCACAACCAGCATCAAAACATCTCTGCTTATCTGCCATCATTGCATGTGCCGTTTGCGCAATAATCGGTATCCCTGCCGTTTCCGCTGTCCCCTTAATATGCCGTGTCGCTTCCCAACCATCCACAACCGGCAAACTCATATCCATTAAAATAATATCCGGTTTCTCTTCTGTCGACATCGTAATGGCCATCGCCCCATCAACAGCCGTTACCACCTCATACCCTTTACGACGTAAACGACGACTCAACATATCCCGATTCATATCATGGTCTTCAACCAATAATATCTTGCTCATTATACCCTTGATTTACCTATTTTGGCGAATTGATAAATCTACCAATTCTCGAATTTGGCGTAATAAATTGCCTGTATCATAATATCCCTTCTCTAAGACACGCTCCACAGAACCATTTAGTATAGCTCTCTCCTCAACCGTTAAATCTTTGGCTGTCGCCACAATAATTGGAATTTTTGACCACGCTTCATTCTGTTGCACATACTGCAAAAATTGAAAACCATCCATCTCCGGCATCATTAAATCTAAAATAATCGCCTCTGGCAAGTCAACTTCTAACTGTGCCAAAGCCTCTACTCCATTAGCCGCCATCATCACCTGCCAACCATTATCAACCAATGTTCGCCGGAACAAGTTCGCCGTCGCTTCGTCATCTTCTACCACCAAAACCATCCCTCCAGCAGTTATACCCTCATCACCACGATAACGACGCAACACTGACAGCAATTTTTGACGATCAATCGGTTTCAATAAATAATCGGTCGCCCCGATCGAAAACCCTTTTTTCTGATCGGCAATCATACTAACAATAACCACCGGAATATGCGCCAATTCCGGCGACATCTTTAAACGAGCTAATACAGACCAGCCATCTACTTTGGGCATTAACACATCTAATGTAATGGCGTCTGGCTTTAATATCGCTGCTTTTTCTAGCCCGATGAGGCCGTTAACGGCCGTTTCCACCCTAAACCCAGCCTTCACCAAATGGCGCCGAATTAAATCACGCGCAATCGGATCATCATCAATAACCAAAATCAAAGCCTGACTCTCCCTATCCTCAACCACACCATCAGCCACAACCACCCCCTCCTCTATTCCCACCAACGTCTCCGGTACCGGCTGTAATACCATCTGAATCGCCTCTTGCACATCAACCGGCAAATAAACCGTAAACACTGACCCCTCACCTTCCACACTCTCCACCCCAATATCCCCACCCATCAACCAACAAAATTGCCGACTAATCGCCAACCCCAAACCAGTCCCCCCATATTTACGCGTCGTCGATTCGTCCGCCTGTTTAAACGGCTCAAACACCTTCTGCAACTGCGCCTCCGTCATCCCAATGCCCGTATCCCGTACCTCAAAAATCAACCAATCCCCTTGCCCCTCACCATCCACCGCATTCGCTTGTCGCCGCACCGTCAACGTCACCTCCCCATTTTCCGTAAACTTATTGGCGTTACTCACCAAATTCAACAAAATCTGTTTCACTTTTTGCTGATCAGCATGCATAAGCCCTAACTCATCTTCCGTTACCATGAGCCAACGATTTCCCTGCTTCGCCGCCAACGGCTTCATCGTGAAATCCAAATACGCCAAAATATCTTGCACCAAAAACGACTCCATAAATAGATCCGCTCGGCCCGCCTCCACCTTCGACAAATCAAGCACATCATTAATCAACCCCAACAAATGCTTCCCCGATTGCAAAATCCGCTCCAAATCAGGCACCATATCATCATGCCCAAAATCAACCGCATCCTCCGCCAACATCTCACTATACCCAATAATCGCGTTTAATGGCGTCCGTAACTCATGGCTCATATTAGCCAAAAAAGCACTTTTCGCCTTGTTCGCCGCCTCGGCCGCCTCCTTCGCCTCCCGCAACCCCTGCTCATACACCTTCCTCGCCGTAATATCCCGCAACGTCCCGATAAATATCTTCTCTTCACCTAAAACAGCTTCCGTAATCGTCGTCTCTAACGGAAAAATCGACCCGCCCCGTCGCTTCCCCTCAATTTCATACGACTGTTCCTCCCGCACCGCCACTTGTAACCAATCCTGCAACCGCTTTCCCGTCGTCTCATCAACCAACAACAACTCATTGGCCGCTACCCCCACCAAAGCCGCCCCACGATACCCAAAAATCATCTCCGCCGCCGGATTAACATGCGTCACCAATAAACTTTCTTGCGAAAACGTAATAATCCCATCCATCGCCCGATTAACAATCGCCTGCGTCCGCCCCACCACCTCCTCCAACGAATCCATAAGCTGATTATACCGCGCCGCAATTTGCCCCACCTCTGTAAATGGTTCCACCGGCACCCGCAAACTCAAATCCCCTGTCTTCCCTTGCTCTTCCATCACTAAAAACATATCCAACAGCTCCGTCGAAGCCCCATGCTCAGACACATTAAGCCCAATCCGCTCATCTTCAGCCGATACTCTCAATGGCATCCACTTATCTAATAGCTGGACAAATAAATACGTTAGCCCAAACACCCACCCAAAACAAACCACAATCCCCAACAACTGAACCCCAACCTGCCCTCCCCAACTCAATCCCGTCCCCAACAAATCCGCTCGGCCAAAAATACCAACCGCCAATGTCCCCCAAATCCCTCCCCCCAAATGCACCGGCACCGCCC
>DATHYN010000145.1:0-5287 GCA_035459145.1 Anaerolineae bacterium
GTTATTATTAGTCATAGTGTTTCCTTTTTTGGTCTTGTTTTTTGAGCAATTACAAGTATATCTCAAAAAAGGAACACTATTTTTTATGTTAAGTAAGATTTGTCAGTCAATCAGCTTAAATAGTCAGGATTTGATACTTAATTAAATCTGTTGAACTGAACTGGGATTTTGGGGGATTTATTGGTTGTTGCTGATAGTGATGGGCATGTATATTTGGTTGGGGTGGCGGGTGATAACGGCCGTTATCGCGTCACTCCAACCGCGGCCATCATAAATCCGATATTGAAAAGAGGTGGAATCGAAACTGCCATCGCCGGGGGGTAAGTAGATAAAAGCACCATTTGAAGCTAAACTTAATAACCCTTCAGAGACATCTGTTACCAGTTCAGCTTGCAATGTATCACCATCAGCGTCGAAATCGTTAGCTAGGACGCCCTCGGCCGAATCAACTTGCAACGCAGCTTCTGTTTCTGGAAAGTAATAGAAATCATCTTGCCCAACTGGTAGTTGATTTGTGTCTGAGACGGTAATGGTGACAACTTGTTCTGCGGATAAAGCGTAGCCATCATTTAGTTGATAGGTGAAGGTGACAATACCAGTAAATCCGACAGGTGGTTGGTAAGTGAATAGGCCATCCCAAGGGAGCAATGGTTTGTAATATAATCGCGTTCTAAAGTTGTTGGCTGTTAGTTGGTGACTTGTTTTATAAAACAGACCGGTATCACCGGTATCATTGGCGATTTGTTGACTGGTTTGGCTGTTATGGTCAGACTGGTTATCCTCCCATTGGAGACGAAGGTTGATGGGTAGTTGCCAGCGAAGCCCTGAAGGATCGAGTGCTACTTGGTATTGATAAAATTGCTGGGGTCTACTATTAAAAATGAGTAGCTGATTGTTAACTTTTTGTATGCGAGAATGTTCAATATTGATTAAATCGTGGGGGCTTTGTGGGTTGGCGGGGATGAATTGCCATAGAGGATTATTGCCTCCATTGTTGCGCATATAGTAGATTGAACTGGTTGGGAGATAGGATACAGTGTATTTGATAACCGGATCGGTTGGTGTAGGAATTAGTGATAGATGGAAGCTACTGTCCATGTTATGAATAAGAGAGGGTGCCGACCATACTGTTCCCAAGTTATCGACTGATTGCAGATAGTAACTGCCATCGTTTAATATTGAGATGGCGACGGCTATGGATCCATTGTCTGCGGTCAGGGCAATGAAATTGATGTGATTGGCGTCGCTCGTTGTCATTAAAGTGAGGGGGGTGCTCCAGGAGGTACCGGTGTGGTCGGTGGCGCGAATATATTTGATGTCATGGGTGAGCATATCGCCATAGACGATTGCAGGGGCATTATTTACACTCATTATGGCTATGTCATGATCTATATTTTCAGTTAGTATAGTTATAGGATCGCTCCATTCTGTTGCTTGAGGATTAAGAGCGTAGGTGTATTTCAAGTCTGTTTCCGCACCGATAGCGGTCTGATGCAAATAGGTTATGGCTATATGATCACCAAATTTTTGGAAGGAGTGCCAAGGGATAAGGCCGTCATCGATGGTGATGGGGGGGGACCATTGTTGGCCGAGGGTGTCGGTGGCGTGTAGATAATATAAGGCGTCACTGGTGGCATAGGTAATAGCGGGTTTGTTAGCGACATATTGGGCTTGTGTGCGTGTCTGCCAATCAATATATTGGTTATCAAAATAGTCAGCTATTAAGTGAGCGGAACCGGCATAGTTTAATTGGCCAGTAATGGGGTGGCTAACAATGTGAGCTTGTTGGTTATTGTTGTCATCATGGTCATTGACTAGGGGGCTGGCGGCCAAAGTGTCAACGACTAATTGATCATTGATAGGTATTTCGTATAAATCGGGCATCGTTTGCGGTGGGGAATTGGGGGTGATGTTTATAGTGACTAGATTGTCGTTGGGGATGGTTGTTGTCAGGTAGTTATGGTAGGTAAAGGTGACGATACCGGTGTAATTGAGAGGGGGATCATAAATGAAATTGCCTTCCCATTGGGCTAAAACTAGATCGATAGCCTGTTCGGGGGTAATGCTGTCAGCTAGGAGGAGTCCGCCTTTGGTCGGTAGCGCGGCGGTAACATCAGACCAATTTATGTGGATGAGTGGTATGGTGATGGGGTTATGGGAGGTGGCGTCTTGCCATTGGGTGTAAAACAAAGGATAAATTTGGGCTGAGGCATCAAAATCAAGGGAGTGATGCAGAAGCGTGTGTTGATCACCTCTTTTTAATAGGATTAAAGGGGCGGTTGCGGTGGATATTAAGGTTTGCGTTAGCCAAGAGGCTCCGTTATCGGAACTGGTTAAGAGATAGGTACGTTGGTCATCGCTATAGACAATGAGTGGTTCACCCGCTGTATTTGTTTGTAATAGGGGGTTTATGCTGGTGCCAACCGTAATGGTCAAGGGGGCCCCCCATGTTACGCCCTCGGCATCTAAGGCACGCCGATAAAAGAGAGGATCGGTGTCTTTTCCTTTATAGAGGACGGCGGGGTGGTTATTGACGATAGTGGCTTGGATGTGGGGGAGATTGAGGACGACAGTCGTGAGATCGCCAAGGAATACAGGATTCGCCCATGATTGGCCTGTGGTGTCAAGGGCACGTATAAAATAGAAGGCTTCGAGTTCTTGAGCGTAGATTATGGCTGGATTGTTGGCGACTTCTTGAAGATGTAAATCTACAACTGAAAAGCCAGTCGGTCGTATGATTTGTGGGGTTTGCCAATTGTCACCCAATGTGTCGGTGGCGGAGGTGTAGTAAATATAGGTATCGGAGTAATAGGCTAAGGCGGGTTTGCCTTGGATGATAGTGAGAGAGGGGATAAGTGGGCTGTTGATACGTTCTGTTTCGGTGGCGGCTAAGGTGGCAATTAGGGTTGGGGCGGGCCAACTTTGTCCATTCTCGTCATGGGCGCGCATATAGTAAACCCCCCAATTGTTATTGATGGGGGTCACATAGGCTAGGGCGGGTTTGTTTTGAACGAGAAGAAAAGATGGTTTGTAGTCAAAGGCATCGCGTATAAGCATATCGATGTCCCATAAGGGGGAGAGGGTGCCGGTATGGACATTGGTGGTGGGCATTGACCAGCTGTCCGTGATGATGATGTTGTCGTTGGCTAAGACGGTGCTGATGGGGGAGTTGACGACGAGGGGGAGGTTGGTAACGGTTGTGTAGATGTCGTTAGGGGATAGTCCGTTTGGCTGGTGGAGTGTTTCTTTTTGTGTCGGTGTTGGGTGTTGGCCGGATGCGTGGCCGAGCCAGAAGAGGCTGGTTAAGGTAGCGGCAACAATAAAGAGGATGATGGTTATTGGAGGTATACGGTTCATAATAGTTATTCCAATTAGCACGAATTAAGATGAAGGAGAAGGTGAGTGGCGGAGAATAAAGCTGGATTAAAGTAACCTGAGTTTGATAATTAAACCTGTGGCTGAGTTGGTTCATGTGTTGTTAGGGCAGATTTCTCAACTCCATTTTGCCCTTTTTGCCGTGGTGGGTTTGAAATGGGGCAGAGCGGGCAAAACTCCGTTCGAAATGACGTTGGGAGGAGGTGTTGACGTTGAATTGCTAAACTCCGGGTATCGTATCATTAAATTAATGATTGTTCAATAGGTTTGGTAGAGGTCCAGCAATTCGAAAAGTGTAAAATTGGCAAGAAAGGGGAGAAAAAGATAACATAACCAAAACGAACAAGGTATGGGTTATGAAAATCAAAACACGAGTGAGTCAATTTATCCAACAATTAGGCCAATTGGCCGAAACAATGCCAGATAGCCGCAAAGGGGGTCCCAATCAACTCTATAGTATGAAAGATGCCTTGTTAGGGGCATTTTCCCTATTTCATATGCAAAGTGAATCATTTTTAGCGCACCAGAGGCTATTGGCCAAGCGAAAGGGGCGAAGTAACCTAGAAAGTGTGTTTAAAATGAAGACAATACCAACAGATACTCATATCAAGAACCTACTAGATGGGGTGCCAGCTAGCCAGTTAGGGGATGCTTATAAATGGTTGTGGCAACAACTCGTCAAAGAGGAACTGCTATCAGGGTATCGAACATTAGGGGGGCGATTGCTGGTAGGTATAGATGGGATTCAATTTTTTTCATCCGCTAAGATAAAGTGCGAGCAATGTAGTCAGCAAGAGCATGATGGACATATTAGATATACGCACCGAGCTTTAACCGCCTTGGTCGTTCATCCAGAGCAGCCTTTTGTGTTACCAGTCGAGCCCGAATTTCTTTTGCCGCAGGATGGGGCTGATAAGCAAGATAGCGAGATAGCTGCCGCTAAACGCTGGCTAAGCAAACATGAGGCTTGGCTCCAGGGGGAAAAAGGGGTTATTTTAGGAGATGACCTCTTTAGCCACCAACCATTTTGCCAAGCCGTGTTGGCTAAACAGCTGGATTTTATTTTAGTATGCAAGCCCACCTCACATGAAACGCTGTATGCTTGGGTGGAAGCGATTGACCGTGGCGGTCGTATCCCAGAGAAGAGCCGTCGAGTTTGGAATGGTCGGCATGGGGAAATTTGGCGATATCGCTATCTTAATGATGTCCCCCTGCGGGCAGGGGATGATGCTTTGCGGGTCAATTGGTGTGAGTTAACGGTCACGCATCAAGATACAGATGAGCGCCTTTATCACAACAGTTTTGTCACCTCTATTCCACTAGATGATGAAATTGTTATGCCCGTTACTCATGCAGGTCGTGCCCGTTGGAAACATGAAAATGAAGGGCACAACGTCCTGACGACTCGCGGATATAATATTAAACACAATTTTGGTCATGGCCAAGAAACGTTGACGACCCTTCTATTTTCTCTTAATATGTTAGCCTTTTTCTTGCACACATTTCTTGAACTTGCCGACTGGCATTATCAACAAATTAGAGAGGCATTAGGTGCCCGGCGCGTTTTTTTTGAAAATAGTCGCTCTTTAATGAACTGGCATATTTTCGAGAGTTGGGAAGCTCTCATTGCCTTCATGTTTGAAGGTTTAGAGTTGGGTTCATCCCCTTAATATCAATAAACGCTATGTTTTCCTTTGACGCGATTCTGTTTGGGGACTTTGGCTTGCACTAAGGTGGGTGATGCTTGCCTGTTATGCCCCAAATTTGATTTTGTTTTTGTTATTCCGACCCTGTTTAAACCACCGATAACACGAATTTCGTTTCATCGGCCTATTTTCTACCCCTTTTTTCTGCCCCTTCTTTCCCCTTTTAGCCGATTCCCTGTTTTCCCTCAGCAATTTTCGAATTGCTG
>DATHYN010000146.1:0-4378 GCA_035459145.1 Anaerolineae bacterium
GCAGAAGAAGATAGATGATGGAATGGGATGGGGGGGGGTTCTTCAACCGGAGAGATAATGGTTGAGGGCATGTCCTCCTCATCATCTTCGTCGGGGGTGTCGACAGAGGCTGGGGGTGATGTGTCTATATCTGTATTGGTGTCATGAGCAACGATGGATGGTTCGGTTGAGTCAGTTGGTGGTGTTGATGCGGATTCGTCGGGGGGCGTGGCATTATTGGCTATATCCGTTGCTGGGGATGGCAGGCTGTTTTCATCAGCCTGTGGCGATTCAGATAGGGATTGGTCATCTGATGGTGTTTCAATTGGTTCAGGATTTGATTGCTCAGTCACAGTAATATGTACTCCAATTATTCGTTATCAGTTGGTTGGCTTTGGATTAGCATCGTCCATTGGCCGCGTTGAACGACTTCATCTGCTTGATTAATGACGTTTACTTTGAGGAAAATGTTCCCACCACCGAGACGGCGGAAGGCTTTTTTGCCGGTGACCTCTAGTTGAACACGGATGGTATCGCCAATAAAGATGGGTTGGCTGAATTTGCATTCAAGTTCACGAAAAGCGAGGATAGTGCCTTCGAGGATGCCGAGTTGGGCGGCGAGGCCGGTGGCGATTGATTGAACGAGCATGCCATGAGCGACGCGTTTGCCGAAAGGGGTGGTTTGGGCGAAGAGGTCATCGGTGTGGAGGGCGGTGAAATCACCCGAAACGCCGGCAAAATTGACAATATCGGTTTCGGTGATGGTGCGATTGGCGGTGACGATGGTATCCCCTTCATTGAATTGTTCAAAATAGAGGCCACGGGGTTTATGGGCTGGTTTACTACTCATAATATCTCTCTTAGTTTTGTTCGATAGCGGCTAATTTAGCGGTTTCATCGGCGAGGACGAGGGCATCGATGAAATCATCGAGGTCGCCTTCCATGACGGCGGCGAGGTTATAGCTACTCATGCCGATGCGGTGGTCGGTAACGCGGCTTTGGGGGTAGTTGTAGGTGCGGATTTTTTCGCTGCGGTCGCCGCTACCGACTTGTGATTTGCGGTCGGCGGCGATGGCCGAGGCTTGCTTTTCAGTTTCCATTTCTTGGAGGCGGGCTTGGATAATGGCCATACCGACCCGTTTGTTTTGGGTGAGGCTACGTTCACTTTGGATTTTGACCATCATACCGGTTGGTTTATGGACGATGCGGGCGGCGGTGGCATTCTTTTGCATATGCTGACCACCCGGTCCTGATGAAAATGTGGCGGTAATTTCTAATTCGCGCTCATCGAGGGTAATTTCGACATCATCGATTTCGGGCATGACGGCGACGGTGGCGGTACTGGTGTGGATACGGCCTTGGGATTCGGTGACGGGGACGCGTTGGACACGGTGGACGCCGCTTTCGTATTTGAAGCGGGAGTAGGCGCTACTGCCTTTGACGGTGAGGATGACCTCTTTGTAGCCGCCAACACCGGTGCTGTTTTCGTCCATGACGCCAACACGCCAGCCCCGGTTTTCGGCGTAGCGGGTATACATGCGCATGAGGTCAGCGGCGAAGATGCCGGCTTCATCACCGCCAGCGCCGGCGCGGATTTCGATGTAGACATTTTTGTCGTCGCGGGGGTCTTTGGGGACCAGGAGGCGGCGCATTTTCCCTTCGAGTTTTTCGAGTTGAGCTTCGAGGGATTTGATTTCGTTATTGACCATCGATAAGATGTCAGGGTCGCTCTCAATTTCGAGCATTTCTTTGGTTTCGTTTAGTTCTTCTTGGGCGGATTGATATTGGTTGTAGGCGTTAACAAGTGGCTCGATATCTGACCGTTCTTGGGCCAGTTTGGTGAGCTGGGTATAATCGGCGAGAACTTGTGGATCGCTCATTTGCAGTTCAAGTTCACGATAACGGCCGACAACTTGGGCGATTTTTTCTAACATAATGATTGCTCCGTACAGTTTCGGACAAGCTTAATAACTATCTTACTGTTATTAGGCAGAAATTTTTTTTAGTATACATCTATTGTACCTTATTTTTGATTATAAGGTGATTTACGTAAAGATCAAGAATTTTGGGTGGGGGAATTGGCGGTTTTTATGCTTGAGGAAGAGGTTCGTTTGATGAGGTTTGGTGGTTTTTGACGCGGATTTTGGGGATTTTGGGGATTTTTTTTGTTTTGGGGATGGGTTAGGATCGTGTTTGTAGTTTGGGGTAGGATTTGCTGAGAACGAGGTGGATTTAAAGGTGATTTTAGGAGTGGATCCCCGCTTTCGCGAGGATGACAGCCCTAATCGGGCTGTAGGGGAGTGGTGACAGCAGGCTGGGATGTAGGTTG
This sequence comes from Anaerolineae bacterium, assembly GCA_035459145.1. Taxonomy (GTDB): domain Bacteria; phylum Chloroflexota; class Anaerolineae; order Promineifilales; family Promineifilaceae; genus DATHYN01. The sequence continues at coordinate 2,309 of DATHYN010000146.1, forward strand.
AGGGGGTAGTTTAGGTGGTTTTGATGATGCGCCAGTTGTGTTGTTGGGCGTGTTGTTCGAGGGGGGGCGGGGGGTTGACGACGACGGCGTTTTGGGCGTAGGTGAGCATGGGGAGGTCGGGCATGGTGTCACCATAGGCGGTGTGGATGGGGGTGTGGGGGCCGAGGATGGCTTGGATGCGTTCGACTTTGTGGGGGCCGGTATTGATGGGGGCGGCGATGCGGCCGGTGAGACGGCCGTTTTCGATTTCGACGGGGGTGCCGAACGCTTCGAAGCCGAGTTGGGTAGCTAGTTTATCGAGGACGGGTTGGAAGGCGCCGGAGATGATGATGATGCGGGCGCCTTGGTCCCGTTGTTGTTGAAGTTCGTGGAGGACGTCTGGGTAGAGGCCGGGGGCGAGGCTGTTGTCGATGGCCCAAGTAGCGATGGTGTCGAAGTCGGTGAGGGAGGTGTTGGTGAAGAGAGTGAGGAGGTCGATCATGAATTGGGCGCGGGTTTGGCGGCGGTCGCGGAGGCCGAGGCGCATGAGGAGGAGAGGAGGGAGTTGGCGGAGGAAAAAAAGACGGAAATCGGTGGCGCGGCCGTGGTTTTGGAGGTAGTGGCGGAGTCCTTTCCATGTATTGCCCGCGGTGAGCGTGCCTTCAAGGTCAGTGGTGATAATTTTTGTATTGGTCATGGGGAGGGATTGTAGATGAAAATGGATAGGTGTCAAATCGGCGCGAGTTAGAAGGCGGCGGCGATCAGTTCTAGTTCCTTTTTATAGATGTGACGGGCGATAGGGGGATTGATCCAGCTTTCGATGAGGCCGGCGATGCCAGGTTTGCGGCGGTAGTCGGTGGCGATGGTGAGGTTTGTTTGTTGGCCGTTGTGGTGGGGGTCGAAGGTGAAGGTGGTGGCGGTGCCTTGGTTGAGGTCAGTTTCTTTGAGGATGCGGCCCGGTTCTGGTTCGGTGACGTGGAGGTGGAAAGTGTGTTTGGTGCCGAGGACTTCCATGTCGACAGTGATTTCTGTGCCGGCACCGACGCCACCGGCGGTGATGGTCATGTTTTTGAAGAATTGGGGGGGGAGGATGGTGGCATGTTTTTCGTAATCGATCAGGAAATTGTAGACAGTGGCGGGAGGGGCGGGGATGATGGCTGAGGCGGATACTTGGTAGGTTGACATTGTTTACTCCTTAAAGGTGTTGAATTAAGTTGTTGTGGTAAGTTGCACATGTTGTTAGATGATAAGTGGATTCCGGCCTGCGCCGGAATGACAGAGTGCTGGGTTATATGCTAGGTGGATGGGTTGATTTGTGTGTATTGGTTGATAATTTCTTGGGAGACAGTGGCGAGGGGGTAGTTATCGGGGTCGAGGAGGTATTGTTGGATGGTGCCTTCGATGAGGCTGTAGAGGAGGTAGGCGGCGATGGTGGGTTGGGGGTGGCCGAGGGCGGTGAGGTCCATGACAAAGTAGGCGCGGAGGGAGGTGGTCCATTGGCGGAAATAGTCACCGAGGAGGACGTCGATGGCGGGTTGGGGGCGGAGCATGTAGAAGAGTTGCCAGAAGTGGGGGTTTTGGCCGAGGAGGGTGAAGATGGCTTGGAGGGTGGCGGTGAGCCGTTGTTGGGGCGGGGCATCAGGGTTGTAGGCGTCGTTGAAGGCGGTGTGAATGGGTTGCATGCAATGATCGATGACGGCTTGGAGGAGGGCTTCTTTGCTGGCGAAGTAGTGGTAAGTGAGGCCGACGGAGATATCAGCTTGTTGGGCGATGCGGCGGATGGAGGTGTGGGCGAAGCCGTGTTGGGCGAAGAGGGTGAGGGCGGCGGTGATGATATTTTGTTGGGTGGCGGCGCGTATTTGTTCATTTTGGGCGGGGGTACGGGGCATGGTGGTGATAATCTCCGTTTTTTGATTGAATGCTTGTTCAATTAAAATTTTAATAGAAATGAGGGGAGATGTCAAGAGGGGGATGTGAACAAAATTGATAGATACCTGAGTTTGATAATGAATTAAACCGTTGGATGAGTTGGTTAATGTGTTGTTAGGGGAGATTTCTCGACTTCGTTCAATCCTTGATTTAGGGGTGGGG
>DATHYN010000147.1:0-25050 GCA_035459145.1 Anaerolineae bacterium
ACGGCAACCCCTCCCCCCGACCACGCACCACCGGCGCTCGCCCCGCCAACCCCCGCTTCCCCCACCGCCGCACCGCCAACCGCCCCATATACGGTGACAAATCCACCCCCACCACCTCATACCCCACCTCGGCCAAATCCGCCAACAAATGCCCCGGCCCATGCCCCACCTCCACCACCCGCTTCCCCACCACATACGGCAAAGCAGCCCGCGCCCACGACCGCCACGCCCCCAATGACACCACCCAACTCACCACATCATACGTCCACGCCATTTCATAATACAACAACCGAAACCCAAAACCCACCAACCGCCACCACAATTTTGTCAACATATTTGCCTTTTCCCTTCAATTTACTATACTAACCTGAGTCCGACAATTCACCCCACCTCCCAACGTCATTTCGAGTGGAATTTTACCCGCCCTTCTCATTTAGAACCTACCAGGCGTCAAAGGGTAAAATGGAATCGAGAAATCTGCCCTAAACATACCCCAAACAACGCTTGCATCGGCTTAATTATTAAACTCAGTCTATACTACCTACTATAAATTATAACTGAAGGAGCAAATTCATGTCCTCAATTAAAAAAATCGCTATCTCCACCGGCGGCGGCGACGCCCCCGGCCTCAATGCCGTCATCCGTGCCACCGTCCTCTCCGCCCTTAACCGCGGCTGGAAATGCCTCGGCATCCGCCAAGGCTACGCCGGCCTCCTCGACCCCGATCAATTCCCCAACGGTGGCACCATCAACCTCGATGAAGATGCCGTTCGCGGCATCACCCACCTCGGCGGCACCATCCTCGGCACCACCAACCGCGGCCACCCCTTCGCCTACCCCATCACCAACCCCGATGGTACCATCACCGAAATCGACCGCTCCCAAGAACTCGTCGACGCCTTCAAAGCCCACAACATCGATGCCGTCGTCTCCATCGGTGGCGACGGTTCGATGGATATCGCCCACAACCTCTCCAAAATGGGCGTCAAAATCGTTGGCGTCCCCAAAACAATCGACAACGACCTCGATAAAACAGTCGTCACCTTTGGCTTCGATACCGCTGTCACCTTCGCCACCGAATGTCTCGACCGCCTCCACGCCACCGCCGACTCCCACAACCGTGTCCTCGTCGTCGAAGTCATGGGCCGCTACGCCGGCTGGATCGCCCTCCACGCTGGCCTCGCCGCCACCGCCGACGTCATCCTCATCCCCGAAGTCCCCTTCACCATCGACAGCGTCGCCCAAAAAATCAACCAACGCACCAGCAAAGGACGTCATTTCTCCATCGTCATCGTCGCCGAAGGTGCCAGTTTCAAAGATGAAGAGATGCTCGAAGTCGAACATCATGGTGGTATCAAACGATTAGGCGGCATCGGCAAACTCGTCTCCGACCGCATCGCCGCCGTCACCGGCAAAGAAACCCGCTCCGTCGTCCTCGGCCACCTCCTCCGTGGTGGCTACCCCACCGCCCGCGACCGCCTACTCTCCCTCCGCTTCGGCGCCGCCGCCGTCCGCGCCCTCGATACCGGCCAGTTCAACTGTATGGTCGCCCTCGATCCCCCCACCGTTCGCTACGTCCCCCTCGCCGAAGCCACCAGCCGCATGAAAACCGTCCCCCTCGACTGCGACACCATGGCCACCGCCCGCGACCTCGGCATCTCCTTCGGCGACTAATACCCCCCCCTACAGATATTTATCAAAGGGTGTGTTTGAATTCAAACACACCCTTTAACAGACTCTACCTAACCTGAGTTCGACAATTCACTACCCCCCCCCAAAACGTCATTTCAAGCGCAGTTCAATCCGCCCCACCCTCCACAAACCCCTCCCCTAAATCAAGGTGAACGAAGTCGAGCAATCTACCCGAACAATACCCGAACCAACTCTCACCTCGGCTTGATTAATTATCGAACTCAGATTACCTACAAAACCCCCCCCAAAAACGTCATTTCGAGCGCAGTTCAATCCGCCCCACCCTCCACAAACCCCACCTCTAAAATCAAGGATTGAACGAAGTCGAGAAATCTACCCAAACAATACCCGAACCAACTCTCACCTCGGCTTGATTCACGCTCGAACTCAGGTTATCGCAACCTATCCCTATTAATTCTTACCCTTCCTCATTCACCAACTCTTGAGCCACCGGCAACACCACATGAAACGTACTACCAGGCAAATTCTCTTCATCATACCCCGCACTCTCAGCCCATAAACGCCCCTCATGCGCCTCCACAATCCCCCGCGCAATCGCCAATCCTAAACCAGGCCCGCCACCCTTAAATTGTGTCTTGCTACTCGAATGATTCGCCACTTCACCAGTCTGATAAAATTTCGTGAAAATCAAATCAATCGCCTCGGCCGATATCCCAATCCCCGTATCCGTCACCAACACCTCCACCGCCGGCTTCCCTTCCTCCAAGGGCGAATCTGTCTCATAATAATGACTCTTAATCGTAATCTCCCCGCCATCAGGCGTATACTTGATCGCATTCGTCAACAAATTCTGCATCACCATCACCAACGCCTCGATATCCCCTGTTACCAACGGCATCTTCCCCAACTCATCCCCAATCTCCACCACCTGCTTCCTTGATTTTATATTCGCTTCCAAATCCTCCACCACCGCCTTCACCACTCGGCTTATCGCCAACGGCTCTGGATGAACCACCAATGAGCGACTATCTACTTTTATCATCATCAACATCGTATTGACAATCTCATGCATCCTTTGCGCCCCTTTCACCATCCCCTCTACCAAGTTTTGTTGGTACTCATGCCCCTTAAATAATGGATCCCGCTCTAATAACTGCCCATATCCCTGTAACACCGTAATCGGTGTCCGTAACTCATGTGCCGTAATTTGAATAAAATCTGACTTGGTTCGATCCAATCGCTCTAACTGTTCATACGCAATTTGCAAATCCGCCGTCCGCAACGCCACCTCTTGCTCTAATTGTTCATTAAATGCTTGTACTTGCGCGTATAAACGCGCATTCTCAATCGCAATTACCGCCTGTCGCCCCAACCCAATCAGAAAATCTAAATCAGTCTGCGTAAAGCGCCCGTCCGCCTTTTGCCGATACAAGGCCAATACCCCTATCGTCTTCCCCCGCGTCTGTAATGGCACGCACATCACCGCCGCTGGCGTATCTTCCACTTCTGGCGTTCCCGGCACATGTTTCCCCCGATAATCCGTTTCCATATCATTAATAATCTCCGCCTCTCCGCGCAACGCCACACTACCCGCAAACCCTTCACCCAACCGCATCTTATCAGCCCGAATCTCCTCCGAATAATCCCCAATCGCCACTGTTGCTTCAAACCATGCTGTATACCCCTCCCGCAACCACAACACAGTCTGAATCGCATTAAACAACCGATGCGCATGATGCGCCAACCGCTCCAATACCACTTGCAAATCGAGCGACCCTAAAATATCTTGCCCCACTTGTGACAACGTCGTTAACGCCTCCGACCGTTGCTCCGACTGTTGATACAACCGTGTATTCTCAATCGTCACCGCTGTTTGTGCCGCAATCGCTACCGTCATTTGAATCGCTTCATCGCTGAACGGCCGTTCCTCATCCCGCGCCAACGTCACCACCCCAATCACCTCATCCTGCCGCAACAACGGCACCCCTAACCACGCCCCCTCTCCAAAATAAGACGCCAATGACGGCTCTTGCGCATAATTCGCCGTATTCAATCGAAACAATGGCACTTTGTCCTTATATAACTCCCCAAACGCCATCCCCTCAATCTGAGGCCTCCGTAATGGCGCTAACATCCCCACAACTTCTGGCCACACCGCTACCGGCACCAACATCTCCTCCCGCCATAACAATACCGCCCCTCGCTTAAACGCTATTAAATCCCCCAATTGAGCCAAAATTGTGTTCAATACCTCACTTAAATTCATCTGCCCCAATAACGCTTGTCCCAACTCCTGCAAAATCTCTGTCAATTTTTGCCGCGTCTGCTCACTACTATACAAGTCAGCATAATAGGTCGCCTCCTGACGTGCCGCCTCCGTTTGATATAAAACCTCTAAATTACGTAATTTCTGACTGCTCTCTTCATTAAATATCGACTCTTTTAACTGATGAAACTGCTCATAATGCTTCAAAGCCAACTCAAAATTACCCAACGCTTTATGCGCATTGGCCAACTCTTCATGCGCTAAATAAGCTAACTGCAACGCTTCACTCCCCTCCGCTAATTGCAATGCCTCTTCCAAATAACGCAATGCTGCTTCACAATCCCCCTCCGCAATCAAAACACGCCCCACCATACGCAACCCATTAATATGTGCATCAGACTGGTTCTGATCAATCGCTAACGGCAACGCTTTCTCCGCATAAATACGCGCTTGCTCATAATCCTCCATCGCGAAATAAGCTTCCGCTAACGTATTATATAACGTCATCTCCATCCGCTGATGCCCATCTTTTTGTGCTATCGCCACCCCCTCCTCGGCCGTCGCCAACCCCTTATCATACAATCCCAACTTCGTCGCCACCCCACTCACATTATTCAAGGCCAACGCAATCCAATAACTATCCTCCAACGTCCGAAATACCTTCAAACTTTTCTCAAAATAAACCAACGTCTCTTCAAACTCTTCTAAATCATAATACCCCAACCCCATCCCAATTAACGCCCGCCCGTAACTCTGCCGATCCCCCAACTCCTCACTCATCTTCATCTGCCGCAACTGATAATCCAACGCCTCCGATACATTCCCCAACTTGCGATACATCGACGCCACCATATTCAACACATCAGGCAACAACTCCGGCGCCTGAACTTTATTGTCCAAAATATCCAACGCCCGCTCCGCGGTCGCCAACGACACCCCATACTCCGAACCATACGCCGCCGCCAATGACCGCGTCCGTAAACTCGCCGCCATCTCCCGCCAATCCTCCAACTCTTCCGCTAACTGCTCCGCCTCCATACACAATGCCACCGCCCGCTCACGATCTTGACGCACCACCGCCCACGCCAACGCATTAAGCGCCGCCGCTCGCTCGGCCCCCGTCCCCGCCTCTTCAATTGCCGCTTCTAATACCGCTACATCACTCATCAATTACCTATCAATAACGCCCGCTCATTCTAAATTAATCACCACCGCTGTCTCCGCCGGCAAGGCCAGCGGCCGATACCCAACAAATCCCCCCGTTTCTGTCACTATCGGCGCCACCGCTTCACCTTCCCCCCAGACCAAACTTGCCCCCTCAACCGCTGTTAATGGCCCCAATGCCATCTCTAACTGATACGTTTCCACCGCTTCTTTGTTAAAATTCACGACAATAAGTAACCGCTCACTACTAGTATAACGCAAAAATGCATAAACGCCTCGATTGTCGCTCATCACCGGCACCCAATCCCCTCGCCGTAACGCTTCATGCTCACCACGTAACCGAATCAAACCACGATAATAACTTAATAGCGACTCACTATCAGCTGTCTGCCCCGCCACATGACGCTCATCATAATCCTCAAACGGTTCACGCCACGGCGTACCCGTCGTAAAACCAACCCCCGCTTCCGGCGACCATTGCATCGGTCGCCGCAAATTCTCATCCGGCTTCTTCCCCTGCATCCCAATCTCTTCTCCATAATAAATAAACGGCACCCCACCAAACGTCATCTGCAACGCCGCCGCTAACTTCGCCTGCTCATCATTAAATAAACGCGACCGTGTCCGCTCCTGATCATGATTCGCTAAAAACGTCGCAAACTGATTCAATGGATATGCCGCCTGTACTTTCGCTTGCGCCCGCTCAATATGTACCGCCCGCCGACTAAAACTACTCTCCAACATCCCCTCGGCCAACTCAAAATCAAACGCAATATCCATCTCATCTTCTACATACGGCGCCACATCATCCGTCGTGCTCCATACCTCTCCCACCGTCAACGCCTCCGGATTAATCCCCTTATAAAACTGATGATACGCCTCTAACCACTCATGCGTCTCATCCGTATTCTCAATCGACCGCCCCACCTCTATCAAATGCTTAATCGCATCCATCCGAAACCCATCAACCCCCATCTCCTCTAACCAATAACGTGTCACCTCATACATCCCCTCCGTCACCGCCTCGTTCCGATAATTCAAATCCGGCATCTCCCCCCAAAAATAGGCATAATAATAATCCCCACCACCACGCTGATGCCAATACGCTTCCTGCCCTTCAATCGGCTCTTCTGCCCACACATAATAATCCCGATACGGCGATGCCTCATCTTGCGCCTGCTGGAACCACGGATGCCCCGACCCCGTATGGTTGATCACCAAATCAACCACAACCTTGATATCACGCGCCCGCGCCTCCTCCATAAACCGCAAAAAATCTGCCTGCGTCCCATACTCTTCATCAATCCGATAATAATCGACCACATCATACCCATGATAACTGGGCGACTCCATAATCGGCATCAACCAAATCCCCGTCACCCCCAAATCATCATCCGTCGTCGGATCACCATCATTTAAATAATCCAACTTCTCAATCAAACCAACCAAATCCCCCACCCCATCACCATCACTATCATAAAAACTACGTACAAAAATCTCGTAAAAGACACGATCGTTCCACCAATAATGCTCCCCCACCTTCGGCTCAAAGGTCGCCATCTCCGCCGTTGCCGTAGCCACAACCTCCGCCGTCACCTCCGCCGTTACCTCAACCGCCTCCTCCCCCCCCGCCGGCGTCACCTCAGCATCACCACCACACCCCACCAACAAACCAACTACCATAATCCATAACCATCGCCATCGTCCCATCACACCCTTCCTTAAATAATTACAACGTCGCCGTAATCTTCGCCAATCCCGCTAATAAATCCTCTTCAATATGCACTCGCATCACCCGCCGCTCCGCTTCTCGCAACGCCCCAATATCCCCCATCGCCTGCGCCGCAATCAACACCCCAAACGGCATCTCCGTCTCCTCACTCCCCGCCTCGGCCGGAATATCACGCGCCGCCTCCGGCTCATTCGTAATCACTAAGAAAACACCATTTCCCCCATCCCCTTTGTGCAACTGCCCCGTCGAATGCAAAAACCGCGGCCCATAACCCACTGTCGTCGCCACATCATGCGTCGCCCCAATCGTCTCCCGTAACATCATCAACGCTTGCTCATTTCGCTTTTGCATCGGTAAGTACGCTTGAATCGCTACATAATCATTCTCTTTCACTTGCCCCCAAAATGAACCCAACGCATCCGCCACCGAACTCCCCTTCCCCTCACCATAAATCGTCAGCCCATCTTCACTCACCAACGCCTCTTCACTCGGCAACGACCCCGTCTCCGTATACTGCGCTACCACTTTACGTGCCTGTACCTTGGCCGACTCCACATTCGGTTGATCAAACGGATTAATCTGCAAACAATACCCCGCCACCGCCGTCGCCATCTCCCACCGCCACATCGCTCCCCCTAACGCATACTTATCCGGCCAATCACTTTGAATAACCGGTTGCCCCGCCTCAACTAACTCAGCTATCGCCTCATCATAAGTCGTATCCCCCGCCAAACGTAAATAAACAAAAATCCGATCCTCCCCATACGCATCCACCGACCGCAACGCTTCCCCTTCAATCGGCAAAATACCAACCCCCATCTTCCCCGTACTTTCCGCTACCAATTGCTCTACCCAATAACCAAAACTGGCTAGCTCCGCCGATGTCACTAACGTTAGCTTATCTCGTCCTAATCGCGCCGCCGTCCCCAAAAAGACCCCTAACTGCACCGCCGGACTATCACCATCCACAATCGACTCCCCACCACTTGCCGCTTCCCGATTAGCCCGCTCTAACAATAAACCAATATCCGCTCCCCCTAACGCCGCCGGCACCAACCCAAAAAAGGATAACGCCGAATACCGCCCCCCAATATCTGGATCGTTCAAAAACACTTTCCGAAACCCAAGCTCTTCCGCCCACCGCGACAACTTTGACCCCGGATCTGTAATCGCCACAAAATGCGCTCCAGCCTCCGCTTCACCCACGGCCCTCACCATCTGCGTAAAGAAATATTTAAAAAATGACAACGTCTCCACTGTCCCCCCAGACTTCGATGACACCACAAACAGCGTCTTCTCTAAATCAATCGACCCCTCTAACGCCGCAATCGCGTCCGGATGTGTACTATCTAATACCTGTACCCGCAACCGCTCCCCACCAAAAAAGGTGTAGAACATCTCCGGTGCCAAACTGGACCCACCCATCCCCAGCAAAACCACATCCGTCATGCCCGCTCCCTCAACCTCATCCACAAAAGCCATAATACCCGCCACCTCGGTCACCATCCGCTCCCCAATATCCAACCACCCCAACCGATTACTAATCTCCGCCGGCTCCGGTGCCCACACCGTATGATCCTTCTCCCAAATACGCTGTGTTACATTCCCTTCAACCATCTTAGCGATTGTCTCATCTATAGCTGTCGCTAAATCTGCTGGTCCATTTACCTTAATATCTTTCATCGTTTATGTAATCCCTTCTTGATTAATGTGCGAATCACCAATCATCTCATCTTAAATATTTCTACTTTATGTCAAGCCATACCCGCCCAACCATTTTTATAATAACTTACCACCCATCATGATACAATCAGAACCCATTTCAAGCAAAATTTGCCCGCCCCAACAACCGCAACGCCCGATCCGGATAATCTGTAATTAACGCATCCACCCCCCACGTAATCAACCGCTCCATCTGCTCCTCCTCATTGACCGTCCAAATATGTACCGGTAACCCCTGCCGCTTCAAATCTGCTACTAACCGTGGACTCAATAATTTTATCTTCCCATCTTCACTCGTCTCTGGTATCGAAAACATCCCCGCTCGGCCCCGATACAATCGACTCAAATACAACTTATGCATCACAAAAAACCGCCGCGCCTCCTGCAACGTCGCCGCCGGCACCACTTGCGGCACCACCTCCTGAAACCGCCGCAACGTCTTCTGATCAAACGACCCCACCACCAACTTGTTTTCCATCTTATACTTCTTAACCAATGCCACAAACGGCTCAATCATCGCCTCATCATGCTGCTTCAAATCAATACTCATCGGCAAATGATTGAACTCACCTAACACCGCCTCTAACGTCGGTATCCGCTCTCCACGCCCCCGAAACGGAAACGTCTGTCCACCATCATCACTCCACCGATAACCCGCATCCGCCGCCTGCACCTCGGCCAACGTCATCTCCCGTATCACCCCCTCCCTATCCGTCATCCGCCCCAAATCTGGATCATGACTCACCACCACCACCCCGTCCGCCGTCACATGCACATCCAACTCCAACCCATCCACCCCCATCTCCGCCGCTTGCCGAAACGCCGCCATCGTATTCTCCGGCGCCAACCCCCCGCCCCCACGATGCGCATACACCAACACCCGCCCCGGTCGTAAAAATTGATTATTCATAATGCCATCCATCTCCCTCTACCAGTCGCCATTCCCACCGATGAATCCGCACCGGATCACTCGGCCCAGCCAACCGATTCTCTGTTTCAAAATTATCATCAGGCAAACCAGCCACCACCACTTCCACCTGATGAAACGTATACAACGTCTCCAACCCCGGATACGTCGGCCGCTCCATTCGCTCTTTCCGCCACCGATACGTCTCCGTCAATAACTCAAACTCCCCCGCCCCCACATTCAACTCCTCCGCCAAACAGCGCCCCGCCGCCAACGCATAACTCTCCCCCCGCTTAAATTTCTCACTCGGCAACACCGCCCGCCGCCGCACCCGCCCATCCGCCAACACCTGCTCCGCTTCCACCAACCATCTATCCCCCCGCCGAATAATCACCTGCACAAACGATACCAACCGCAACACCATATCTCCCTCCTCCACCAACAACGTCTCCCCACCTTGCACCTCATGCCATAAATTCTCCACCGTCTTCGCCTCCCCCTCTCCCCAACCCGCCATCGTCACCTCCCGCGCCCGCAACCAACTTTCCAACTCGGCCACATCAGCCCAACTCACATCACTCATAACGTCATTTCCTCGCGCATCTCGCTTAACATACTCACCGCCCGCCGAATCAACTGCTTATTCGACTCCTTATTCGGCCACAAACTCGCCCCCGATGGATGCGGCAACGGCACCACCCACCGCCCCCCGCGCCAATCAGGCCGATAATGATCCATCAACTTTCCCTTCTTCCACGCAAATAACTTCCCCTCGGCCAACTGCTCATCAGACCAATAAACCGCCGTTCCGATAATTTGCGTCAACTTCCACTTCCGCGGATACAATAACTTAATCGCTAACCCACCCACCAAAATCATCACCTCTGGACTCACCAGCTTAATCTCCCGCTCCAAAAACGGCCGACACAACTTCTGCTCCTTCTTGCTCGGCACCCGATCCCCCTTCCCCCCCGCCGCCTTCCCCGGAAAACATTTCGTCACCGCCGTCATATAATGCCGCCCCCGAAAATCATCCTCTTGCCAACCCGCCGCCCCCAACCATTTAAACAGCCGCCGACCACTACTGGCGTTGAACGGCCGTTTCGCCTCCACCTCCGTCACCCCCGGCGCCTGCCCAATCAACATCACCCGCGCCCCCGCCGACCCCGCAAACACCGCCCCCGGCACAATATCATGCCCCGCCTCCAAACATAAACGGCACGCCCGCATCTCCGCTTGTAACTTCTCCCACGCTTCCATTAATCTCCTTCCCCCTCCACTGACAACGCCGCCGCTAATCCCTCAATCTCGCCCCGCAACACATCTAAACTCGCTTCCCAAAACGACTCCTGCCGAATATCAATCCCAAACCGCTCGGCCAACGTCGTCGCCATCCCCATCCCCGCTAACGATAACAACTCATCATACCCACCACGGAACTTATCCGCATCCGCCTCATACTGCGCATACAACCCCAACCCAAACAACAACCCAAACGTATATTGAAAATTATAATAACTGCGCACATAAAAATGGGGCACATACGCCCACCGATACGGATGATATCGATCCGCCTCTGGATACTCACCCAATACCGCTTTTTGTGATTTAAGCGCTAACACGCATATCTCTTTGGCTGATAACGGCCGTTTCTCCCTATCCTCAAAAAACCAATCCTCAAACAAAAAGTTGGCCGTCGATAACTGTATCACCCGCGCCGCATACTCCAACGACCCATCCAAAATCAAAATCTTATCTTCCGGCCCCGCCACCTTCAACGCCGCCTGCTCCACAATCTTCTGACAAAATGTACTCGCCGTCTCCGCCAACGTCATCGGTACCTGTCTCTGCCAATAGCTCCGCTCCGCCAAGTTCAGATTATGATACGCATGCCCCAACTCATGCGCCAATGTCCCCACCGAACTAAAGTTAGACTTGTAATTCGCCATAATGCGCGAATCAGACCGCCCCATCGGCAAACAAAATGCCCCATCCCGCTTCCCCGACCGTGGCTCCGCGTCAATCCAGCTCTCTTTCCATGCCCGCTCCGCTAAATTCGCCATCCGTGGCGAATAGGTCGCAAACTGCTCCGCTACAAACGCTATCCCCTCCTCATACGCCCAACTTTGTCCCCCTTTCGCCAACGGCGCTAACCGATCGTACCACGCCATATACGGTATCCCTAACGCCTCAGCCCGTATATCCGCATACCGCTGAAAATCAGGAAATGACCGTTTCGCCGCCGCTAACATCGCCTCTAACGTCGCTTTATCAATCACATTCTCAAACAAAACGCCAGCCAACGGACTTTCCCAACGCCGTGCCTTGCTAATCGTATTCACTTCCCCCTTAATCGCATTCAACGCCTCGGCCAACGGCAACTCATTCGCCGCCAACGCCGCCACATGCCCTTCATACGCCCGCCGCCGTACCTCACGCTCCTCGTGACTCATTAAACTGTTGGCAATCGACAACGGCCTCTCCACCTCCTCCCCATCCAACCACACCGTCGCCTCAATCTGCGACATATAATTCATCCCCATCTTCGACCACGCCCCACTCCCCGTTAACCGCAAGGTGGACAACAACCTCTCCGTCTCCCCACCCAACAAATGCTCACTCTGCACCTGCGCCTGCCGCAACAGATGCTCATGCGCCTGCGCCAGCGCCGACCCCGTCTTCAACTCATCATGATCCAAACAACCCAGCCACCCCACAAATTGCGTCCCCATCAATGAAAACTTCGCCATCAACTGATCCAACGAGTTAAGCGCCGCCTGTGCCGCTTCATCCCGCGTATTTACCGCCGTTAATGCAAACAAATAAGGATGTAATACCAACGATAACATTCCGATTTCATTATACGCCCCCAACAACTCTTCGAACAAAGCGATCGTCTCCCCATCCGTCACCACATCATCACGCCGCTCAATCTTCTCTGCCGCAAATCGCCCCTGCAATCCGGTAATCAAACGCTCTATCTCCACCCGATCCCGCCGATAATCTTCTCCATCTAAACTACTATAAACTGATTCCAAATCCCAATGGGGCAATTTCTGCTCACTCATCTATCTATCCTTTAATTACTAATCCCGCCGCCACTTCATCATTACGTAACGCCATACAAATAACCCCCTGGACCACCCCCGTTTTCGCCGGAATATCATCCGCATTAAACCGTATCATCTTCCCCGTCTGCGATATCAAGAAAATATCATCACGCCCCTCGGCCTCCGCCGCCATCACCAACCGATCCGTCTTAATCACTACCTTCCCCTTCGCCCCCGGCGACTGATTCTGCCGAAAACCACTCATCAACCGTATCGTCCCCTTCCCATTCTCACTAATTAAGAAAACCCCGCTGTCCTCATTCACACCAGCCACCCCCACCACCCGATCATCTAAATCTAACCGAATCCCTAAACAACCCCGCGTCGGTATCCGCGACGCCGGAAACCGAATCCCTAACCCATTCCGTGAGGCAATAAAAATATCATCCCCACCCGTCCACGCCACGGCCGCCACCTCGCCCCCATCTTTCAAATCATGAAACCGATTCCCTTGCACCATCTTCGCCGATACATACTCCGCCCGAATCCGTTTCACCCACCCCCGCTCACTCACCAACGTCACATACGGTAAATCACTATTGGCCGGTAACACCGCCGCCACCCGTTCTCCCGCCAACGGTGCCAATGGCCACGGCCACACCTCCCCTTTATCACGCACCTCACCCTCACTCAACACCGACACCGGCACCCGAAATGTGCGTCCTAAATTGCTAAACAATATAATCTCAGCTTCAACATCCGCCTGCACCAATAAATCCGGCATATCCGGCTCATCAACCTGTAAATCATACACCCCCATCCCCGCCCGCTTCTGCCGACCATACCAATGACGCGCCGTCCGCTTCACCACCCCCATCTGACTCATCGTCATAATCTGCAATGTCGTTTCCGGCTCACTCGGCTCCACCTCCCCTCGGCCCGCCACCTCTTTATCACCCTCCCCCTGATTTAGCAAAGCCATCTCCAACGCCTCAATATACGCCACTACCTCATCCTCAACATCGCTCAAATCCGGTCTTTCTAAATCCATCGTCTCTCTACACTCCTCATCTAATCTCATCCGTTTTTTTAATTTTCATCAGTTTGTGACCAACGAACACAAACCTATTATAATGCGCTTCATAATCCAACCATCATTATACCAGCCGATGAAATAGTTGTCATCGCCTTAAACCATCCCAACAATAACCCCAAATCAAACAAAAAATCCGCCAAATCCCCAAAATTCCCAAAATCCGCAGCCAAACCCACCAAACATAACCACTACCACCTCCTCCCTCAAGCAAAACAAACCATCCCCCCCCAAACCCACTTACCAACCCAACGGCCATTGAAAAGATGGCCCCGCCGTCGTCCCATCCCCTCGGCCCGATGGCGTCACCATCAACCGCCGCGCCAATAAATCCAACGTATACATCAACCCCAACGCATCCGTTAACCGCTCCGGTTCACCATTAAATGTCTCATGCAACCCATTTAACAATGCCAAATACGCCTCATTAAACTGCGTCGATAACTTATAAGCCTGCGAATCCACTGGTAATTTAGCCATGTCCGGATCATCCATCATCGGATACACCCCATCACTATCAAACGGAATCTGCTCACCACTATACTTAAACCCTTTCTTCTTAATCACAATCCGTCGCCCATGCACAATTTCGGCAAACTTGTAATAATGCGACAGCTCATCATCCCCTTCCGTCGGATCCAACACCGACGCCCCCTCCCCTTGCTCCATAATCTCCCCAATCGCCTCCAGTGCCTTCTCCAAACTATCAATCTTAAACAACTCATGCTCCCCAATCATCCCCGCCACCTGCTCATCCTCATGCCCAAACGTCACTTCACCCGCTTCAGACAACCTTTCTAACCCTTCCGCAATCTGTGTGTAAAACCAACCAATCGTATAATTATGATGTTCATCTTGGTCGCCTGGTCGCACATCCCCTCGGCTCTCATCCAACGTCTCCTCCGGCTCTTCAATCGCCATAAACACATCCCGAATCTGCTCAATCGAACAGCGGCGCAACCGCACCGTCAAATCCGCACTCAAACCAGCCGGCAACGACCCCGGATAACGTGGCAAAAACTCCGGCTGATTAATAACCGGATGCCCCCCAATCGCTACCAAAATATTACACGCCAAACTCATATGTAACATCTCTTCAATCACCACACTACGAATCAAATTCGCCACCGTCACATTATGTCCCGGCTTTATCGAATACAACGCCGTCAAATAGGGCGGAATCGTCGCATGCTCCAACTCAATCGCCAACTGCAACGCCTGTTTCAAATCATCCACCGTCTCGCACTGCCAATAAATCGGCTTATCCAAAAATTGCCGGATCATCTCACTCTTCCCCCGCGACAAATCCCGTGTTACCGGCATATAGTTTGGATGCGACATCGGCAAATCAAACACCGTCTTCAAAATCATCAACCGCTCACTTACACTCCCATAATTGCCTAAGTCAACAATCGGCTTCATAATCGGGTACAAATTAGCATACTGTTGGAAAATAGGGGCGATATCACGTACCCACGTCGGCTCTTCCGGCGCTTTGAAATCATCCCACACTAAAAAGTTACAAATATCACTCGAACTCCCCGGCAAACTATCATTTCCCTCAACAATATAACGAACACCATATACCTGCCCATCAATATACCCGCGCGGATTATGCACCGACCCACCCTTAAATGATAATATCGCTTTGCCTTCTTTATCCGTTTTTACCTCCGACGGAAAAGACAACCCATCAGCCGGCGTCCCCGCCGGCGGCCCTTCCGTTGGCGGCAACACAACCATATCATTATACAAAACCAACTTAACACGCTTATCCTTTAACGGTTGCCCCCACTTAGTCGCATACAAAGTCGTCTCGGCCACATCCCCACAATTCAACCGAAACACAAATGCATCTGCCCGCGCATACATCGCCGACTCCTCCCACAACAACCTCTTTTGGCCAGAACTATCCGTTACCACAATGCCCAACGACGCCGTCTTCGCCCGCTTCCACTGCTCTTTACTAATCGTTATCACTTGAATACCCGCCGTCTCTTCATACCAACCCGGCGCTTGATACTGTATCGCCCCCAAAATATTACCCGCGGGAATAGACAAATTCTCTAAATCCAATTTATCTTTCGGTGGTAAAATCACCAATGACAACTCCCCTAAATCTTTCAAAGCCCCCTCTTCCCCTACCGTCGGTACACTATTCCCCAAATCTAAATAAACTTTTTGATTCTCAAGAAGCGCCGCCCCTCGGCCCAACTTCTGCCCCGCCGCTGGGAAAAAATGCCGTCCACGCACAAACTTACGCGGCTCAGCCTCATCATACAAACCAATCGCCCCCACAACCCGCCCATAAGTGAAATTAGCCGCCAGCCTATCATCACAAAACCGGTCCACATTAAACCGAATCGATAACTTTTCCGGCGCCCCTTCACCCACTAACTCCTGCAAAAATCGTGATGAAAACAGATCCTCTTGCCACCCAATATTGGTCAAGATCGATTGGTAAAAAGCCCCAAAACGGGTGTCTGAATGTTTCTCCGGATACCGAATCCACATATCAGTGAATGGCGTCACCTCAAAATCAGCCCGAAACCCCTGCCCCTGCCGCGGGTTTCCCAACAAAAATTGAAACCCCCACACCTCAGACACCCCTTGCTGTTCCGGATCTAAATCAACCAACTTCCCCTCAACCCGATTATCCGCTCCGTTAATCGCCACCCCGACCACCGGATCAACCCCCGCCTGCCCACACCAACCACCATCCCGATAATAAACCCGCTTCACCGTACAATCTGTAAATCGCCACGCCCCTGTTCCCTGCGGGTTCCACCAACCATTACTCGCCCCCGGCCCCGGCAATTGATAATTAGACCGAAAATCAGCTGTGTCATAATGAAGGGGATCATTATTGACTGTCGATACATCCGCCTGAAACAGACCGGAAAAGATCATTCGTGGCACTTGAAGATAGGACATTTTTACTCCTTAATTTGTTTAAACGACACATTTCATACGGTGATTACTTAAACCGATGGCTAGAAGGTTACGCGAGCCATTTCATTTTGTCAACTTCGTTTTCAATCCCAACCAAAGCTATGACCATCTTCCCTCCCCACTTAGAACCCACCAATCGACACCGGGTAAAATGGAATCAAAAAATCTACTCTAACAACACCCTAATCAACGCTCACATCGGCTTGATTAATTATGGAACAACCCGACTCCTAATTTCCAACCCTAACCATAAAAACCTCTCTCTCTGGAGGTGGTGCGTTTAGCCCAGCGCACCACCTCTATCTATTACAATCCTGTAATTTGTAATCGAGCTTAACGGCCGTTACAATCAATACTAACTTTTGTGCCGTTCGTGAACCTCCCCCCTCTTCCCCTCAGTTCACAACGCCTATTTTTTACCAAACGAACTATACAAGGAGTCTTCCCATGGAATACCGCCGCCTCGGCAAATCAGGTCTCCCCGTTAGCGCCCTCTCTTTCGGCGCTTGGGTCACCTTCAGTAACCAACATGATAACAAAACCGCTATCGAATGCATGGCCGCCGCTTACGACCACGGCGTCAACTTCTTTGACAACGCCGAAGTCTATGCCCGTGGCCAAGCCGAAATTCAAATGGGTATCGCCCTCAAAGAACTTAATTGGTCGCGCGATAGCTACCTCGTCTCCAGCAAAGTGTTCTGGGGCGCTGTCGATGATGCCAAACCAACCCAACGCGGCCTCCATCGCAAACACGTCATCGAAGCCTGTCACCAAGCCCTCCAACGCCTCCAAGTCGATTATCTCGACCTCTATTTCTGCCACCGCCCAGACCGTAACACACCCATCGAAGAAACTGTCCGCGCCATGAACACCCTCATCGAACAAGGCAAAATCCTCTACTGGGGCACCTCCGAATGGTCCGCCCAACAACTTATGGAAGCTTACAGCGTCGCTCGCCAATACAACCTCATCCCCCCCACCATGGAACAACCTCAATACAACATGTTCCACCGCGAACGCTTCGAAGTCGAATACCATCGCCTCTACAGCGAAATTGGCCTCGGCACCACCATCTGGTCCCCCCTCGCCTCCGGCCTCCTCACCGGCAAATACAATGACGGCATCCCTGAAGATTCCCGCATGAACTTACCCGGCTACGAATGGCTTAAAGAAATGCTCAACAGCGATGAAGGTCAACAACGTTTAGCCACCGTCAAGGAACTTGTGCCTGTCGCCAACGATCTCGATACCAATATGGCTCGCCTTGCTCTCGCTTGGTGCCTCAAAAACCCTAACGTCAGTACCGTGATCACCGGCGCCTCCCGCGTCTCCCAAGTTCTCGATAACATGAAAGCGATCGAACTCCTCCCCAAACTAACGGCTGACGTTATGGATCGCATCGACGAAATCCTTGGCAACAAACCAGAACAACCCGAATTCTAATTTCCTCTAAGTTGTTTAACTTAAAGATTTCACACTTTTAGATCAACAACTTCAACGTATTAAACGGCACATTTTCAAGATCAAATGTTGACAATCTTTAGTTTAATACACTTAGCCGCTGAGGCTTCTCACCCTACTCCCCAGAAGCCTCAGCACCCTATCCCCCTTCTCCAGTTTACTCAACAACCCCAAAAGACAAACAAAGCCAATGGCTAGGCCACAACCACTCAATTGCCTATCCCCATAAGTTGCTTTCTATAAGCTGAGTTCGACAATCCCCCCCTCTTCCTAACGTCATTTCGAGCGCAGTTAAATCCGCCCCGCCCTCGACAAACCCCACCTCTAAGTCAAGGATTGAACGAAGCCGAGAAATCTACCCTAACAACACATTCTCCAACTCATCCATAGGTTTAATTCATTATTGAACTCAGGTTTCTATAACCTTGCCCCATACTTGCCTAAAAAATCCACTTGCCCATTTTCCGTTCGTCGCTATACTTAAAAAGAAGCAATTAGGCAATGTAACTGCCTTATCCTACATTGCAATAAGAGGTATTCAACGGAATAACCTTACACGTTATCCCTATGCATTACCTCCTATCTTCTATTTTATTTTTTCTGACAATCTCTATATGGAGGAGAATACATATGAAAAAACAACTAATATTTGTTTTATCACTCTTAACTGTTTTGCTCGTCGCCTGTGGTGGCAGTGGTGAAACAGTCGAAGTAACCCGCATTGTTGAAGTTGAAGTGACCCGCGTCGTTGATGGCGGTGGTGACGGTGGTGGCACCACCACCGCACCCGCTGGTGGCAACACCTTAGATGCCGTTCGCGACCGTGATGTCCTCAAATGTGGTATCAGCGGTAGCCTCGTCGGCTTCAGCGCCCCAGACCCAGACACCAATGAATTCGTTGGCTTTGATGTCGATTTCTGCCGCGCCGTTGCCGCCGCTGTGTTAGGTGATGCTTCTAAATTAGAAGCTGTCTCCACCACCGGTACCTCCCGTTTCCCCACCTTGCAATCTGGTGAGGTCGATATGCTTTCCCGTAACACCACTTGGACCATTAGCCGTGACACCGCTTTAGGTTTCGAATTCATGCCCGTCACCTTCTATGATGGTCAAGGTATGATGGTTCGTGCCGCGTCCGATATCACCACGCTTGAGGGCCTCGAAGGCGGCACTATCTGTGTCCAAGCTGGTACAACCACGGAGAAAAACTTGGCTGACGTCATGAACGCCTTAGGTGTCAACTACGAACCAAAAGTGTTCCCTGACAACGCAACCACCACCGCCGCTTATGACGAAGGTGCTTGCGACGGCTTCACCACGGACAAATCCGGTTTGCTCGCTACCAAAACAACCTTGAGCGACCCAGATGCCCATGTCATCCTCGAAGCAACTATGTCCAAAGAACCTTTGGCCCCTCTCGTTCGCCATGGTGACAATAACTGGGGTGACGTTGTTCGCTGGACCATCAACTGCACCATCCAAGCTGAAGAACTCGGCATTACCTCCGCTAACGTTGATGATATGTTAGGTGGCGATGACCCTGTTATCCAAAACTTATTAGGTGAAGCTGGTGACTTAGGCGAACCATTAGGCCTCAGCAACGACTTCTGCTACCAAGCCATTAAACAAGTTGGGAACTACGGCGAAATTTTCGACCGTAACCTCGGCCCAGACACCCCCTTCAACCTCGATCGTGGTGTTAATGCCCAATGGACCGATGGCGGTTTGCTCTACGCACCACCATTCCGGTAAACCTGGCCAACAATGAAGGGCTTAACTATTTTTAGTTAAACCCTTCATATCCCGAAATAGGAGCCCAATCTCTGGGCTCCTATTTCTGATCTTTTCCAATATCACTCTGGCCCCGTTTCATCAATAAAATGAAACATCTTTCTCAATTTATTTGTTTGCGAAGGTTACGGTTAAGCGCTTAACCGTAAGTAGGAGATAAGACTATGCTTGACAATGAAAACGGTTTTTCCCCTCGCGCCATCTTTAGTCGACTTTATGACATTCGCGTTTTAGGTATCCTTCTCCAAATAGGCTTTGTCATTCTGGTCTATATTGGTGCCAGCTGGTTTTTAAGCAACACGGCCGAAAATATCAGCAGACTAGGTGAAGCCCAGTTTATCTGCCGTGATGGAACATCCAGCCTGCGCTGTTCGTTTGACTTTATGAGCAGTGACGCCGGTTTCGATATCGCCGAAACCGCCCTCGATTACAAAACAACTGATAGCTACTGGTATGCCATCTGGATCGGGGCCCTTAATACGGTCAAAGTTGTTACCCTCGGCATCATCCTCGCCACCATTCTCGGAACATTAGTCGGTATTGCCCGTCTTTCCCAAAACTGGTTGGTTAGAACCGTCGCCCGTTGGTATGTTGACCTCTTTCGTAACACCCCCCTTCTCTTACAATTAGTCTTTATCTATTTTGCCATCTTCCTAAATCTACCCGGCATTCGTGAAGCGATCTCTTTCTTTGATGTCGTTTTCATTAGCCAACGTGGTATCAACTACCCTTGGTTTGTCTTTATGCCCGCCTTCCCCGTCTGGTTCGCCTTCATCGTCCTAGGTGTTATCCAAGCACAAGTTGTCTGGGTACTCCTTAAACGACAAGAAGAGCAAACAGGCGCCAAATATAATCGTATGGGCTGGGCCATCTTCTCCTTTGTAACTATCGTCTTCATCGGTTGGATTGCCGCTAGCAAAACGGTCAATACCCAAGCCATTATGGTTCACCAATCCACCCGTATCCGCGAATTTGATGATATCGAAGCTTTTGCCGTTGGTCGTTTTGATGCCGAAGAACTACTTGATATCCAAGATATTGTCGCTCTCGCCGAACAACCATTACCCCAAGACGATAATACCTATAATGAAAACGGTTACACCCGCGACCAAATTACCGCCGCCCAAATGCAAATTGACGAGGGCGCTATTCAGATTTGCGCTATCCGCGAAGCCATTGAGGTTGAAAATCTAACCGCTCAACTCAACACCCTCGGCATCCCCTACTCCGTCGCTTACTCCAACCGCGCTGACCAAGCCACCGAAGATTATGCCGCTGGTGATTGTGACATCTATGTCTCTACGCTAGCCAGGCTCGGCGCCGAACGGGAACAACTCGAAAATAGCGCCGCCCAACGGCTTGTCTCCATCCCCGAAGTCCCCGTCCGCATCTCCACCCCCCGCATCGAAGGGCTAAACTTCGTCGGTGGCGGTAAAATGACCCCCGAATTCGCCGCCCTCCTCATCGGCCTCGTCCTCAACACCGCCGCCAATATCGCTGAAATCGTTCGCGCTGGTATCCAATCCGTCCCTAAAGGACAAACCGAAGCCGCTCGCGCCCTCGGCCTCTCCGAAGGCCAACGCCTCCGCCTCGTCATCCTCCCTCAAGCCCTCCGCGTCATCATCCCGCCTCAAACCAGTCAATACCTCAACCTCGCCAAAAACTCCAGCCTCGCCCTCGCTATCGCCTACCCCGATTTCTGGGCCGTGGTCAATACCACCATCAATCAATCTGGCCGCTCTATTCAACTTATTGTTATCGTTATGGCGACCTATCTCAGTATCAGTATCTCCATCTCCCTCTTACTTAACTGGTACAACCGTCGCATCGCTTTGGTGGAGAGATAATTATGCTAGAAAACTTACATCAATTCCTAAACCGAATCTTGCCCGCAGACCGTCAACTCCATATCACCCCCCAACAGTTTGTTGATGAAAACATCACCCGTAGTTGGTGGCTCACCCTCTGGTTACTCATTTTTGGCACGATCATCTTCACCTATACCCGCGCCCAACTCGTAACCATGCCCCTCCTCACCACCATCGTCCTCATTCTCTGGGCCGTTACCGTTTTATGGACCGCTTTCAATGAAGCCACCAAAAAACATCATCGCTACACGCTTTGGCTCAAAGAAAACCTGTACAGCTCCATCAACAACGTCTTCGTCACCCTTTTCTTAATCCTCCTCATCTTTTCTACCGTTCGTGGCTTCCTCAACTACGCCTACTTCAATGCCGCCAATAGCAACGACCCTGAACTACGCGCCGCCCTCATCGCCCATAACCAAGAAATTGGTAAATCAACCTCCGACTTCGCCCTCGATACCACCGCCGCCTTCACCACCGACCCCGAACTCTCCCGCTTAGTCGGTGATAAAACGGATGGTGCCCGCTGGGGTGCCGTCCGTGCCAATGTTCTCAACCTCCTTCTCCGCAACATGAAAGATCACACCGACCGCCTATGGGCCAGTCTCGCTATCATCGTTGTCCTCGCTGTTCCCAGCTTTTTCATCTACCGTCAAGAAAAATTCCGTACCTCTTGGCTCCGCACCGTCCTCACCTACCTCTGGCTCCTCTCCCCTCTCGCCATCTACGCCCTTATCCGTGGTATCCCCGAAACGGACGTGCAAGGTAACGGTCTCCTCGCCCTCGGCGCCCTCATCGCCGCCTACTTCCTCTCCCAATACATTAGTCGCATGGAAGGACAAACAGAGCGCTCTCTGCTTCTCATCCTTATTTGGGGCTTTGCCGTTATCGTTGCTGGCGCCATGCTTATCTTCCAACCTTTAAGCGCTTCCGTAACTGTTGAAGGCTCAGGCATCCTCGCCCCCCTCAACCCCGATGAAGCTTGGGGTGGCTTCTTTCTCACTATCCTCATCTCCGTCTTCGCCATCGTCGTCTCCTTCCCCCTCGGCGTTGCCCTCGCCCTCGGCCGTCGTAGCGAAATCACCGGCATCCCCGCTTGGCTCACCTACTCCCTCGCCGGTGCCTTCACCATCTACGAACTCACCAATAGCACTCCCCGTAATGTTGAAGCCGCCCGCAACAGCATCGAACTCGTTTTCGCCTACTGGCCTCTCCTCATCCCCGTCATCGCTTACCTCTTCCAACGTATCTACAACGGCAACGTCGTCGCCGCTTTCAGCACCCTCTACATTGAGATCGTTCGTGGCGTACCTCTCATCACTGTCCTTTTCACCTCCCTCATCCTCTTCCCCATCTTCCTCCCCCCTGGCGTACGTATCCTCAACACCACCCGCATCCTCTGGGCATTCGCTCTTTTCTCCGCCGCTTATCTCGCCGAAAATATCCGTGGTGGTCTCCAAGCTATCCCCCAAGGGCAATATGAAGCCGCCAATGCGCTCGGTCTCAGTACCTATCACAAATATCGCTACATCATCATGCCCCAAGCCTTACGGCTTGTTATCCCCGCCATCGTCGGCCAATTTATCAGCCTCTTCAAGGATACTTCCCTCGTCTCCATCGTCGGCATCTGGGACATCCTTAATGTCGCCAACGGTATCGCCGCCCAACAAAATTGGCTCAACGTTCGTACCGAGCCATACATCTTCCTCGCCCTTATCTATTTCATTGGTAGTGCCTCCATGGCCAGTTATAGTCGTCGCCTCGAACGCCAACTCGGCGTCGGCACACGTTAGTTACTAGGATAAAAACTCATGTCAAACAATGATAATGTCATCATCTGCCGTAATGTACATCTCTGGTATGGAGATTTTGAAGCCCTCAAAGGGATTGATTTAACCGTTCGCCGTGGCGAAGTGCTCGTTATCCTCGGCCCTTCCGGCTCCGGTAAATCAACCTTCATCCGCACCCTTAACCGTCTCGAAGAACATGGCGAAGGCGAAATCATCATCGAGGGTATCACCCTCACCCACGATATCCGCAATATCGCCGAAATCCGCCGCGAGGTAGGCATGGTCTTCCAACAGTTCAATCTCTTCCCCCACCTCACCGTCCTCGAAAATATCACCCTCGCCCCCATCCATGTCCGCAAATGGTCGCGCGAACGTGCCGAGGAAACCGCCCTCCGCTGGCTCGACCGCGTCGGCATCAAAGACCAAGCCTATAAATACCCCGGCCAACTGTCCGGTGGCCAGCAACAACGGGTCGCCATCGCTCGCACCCTCACCATGGAACCTGAAATCCTCCTCTTTGACGAACCTACCTCCGCCCTCGACCCTGAAATGATTAAAGAGGTATTGGATGTGATGCGTGACTTAGCCAAAGAAGGTTACACTATCTTGGCCGTCACCCATGAGATGGGCTTTGCCCGCGAGGTGGCCGAGCGTATCATCTTCATGGAAAGTGGCCTCATCGTTGAGGAAAATACCCCCGAAAACTTCTTCACCAATCCAAAACATGAACGGACCCGCCTCTTCCTCTCCCAAATCTTAAATCATTAGTGACCTCATGAAGCTCGGTTTAATCGCTGACATCCACGGTAATAGCACCGCCCTCACGGCGGTGCTCGCCGCGTTGCAGGCCGAGGCCGTTGATCACATCATCTGCCTCGGCGATGTCGCCACCCTCGGCGCCCAACCCGCCCAAGCCGTTGACCTCCTCATCCAACACAACATCCCCCTCGTCCAAGGCAACCACGAAGCCGCCCTCTTCAATCTCAACAACACCGTCGCCTACAGCCTCGCCCCCCAATTCCGCCCCATGCTCGAATGGTGCTACCAACAACTCTCCCCCGTCCAACTCGATTACCTCGCTAACGCCCCCCAAACCATCTCCCCTCACCCCAATATCCTCTGCTATCACGGCTCCCCCCACAGCAATATCCAAGGCATCCTGCCCACCACCACCCTCGCCCAACTCGATATCATCTTCCCCGCCCCCCGCCCCACCATCCTCATCGGCGCCCACACCCACTACCAAATGTTACGCCCCTTTGATGGCAGTCTCATCATCAACCCCGGTAGCGTCGGTGTCCCCTTCCGCCATCCCCCCCAGCCTGGCGTCACCCCCCAGCTTCTCCCTTGGGCTGAATACGCCATCCTCACCCACACCCCCAACCACACCCACGTCGACCTCCGCCGCCTCCGCTACCCCCTCCCCGCCTACCACCAAGCCATCCTCGCCACCAACTACCCCGATAAAACCTGGCTCGCCAACCAATACAACCTCATCTAATCCCCACCCCAATCAAATCAAAAAATCCGTCCAATCCCCAAAATCCGCGTCAAAACCCACCAACCCTACTCAAACCAGCCCCTACCTCAAACAAAACACCCCCCTC
>DATHYN010000148.1:0-4616 GCA_035459145.1 Anaerolineae bacterium
TGGTGAAGGCGAGGGTGGGGGTGGGGAGGGGGATGGGGGTGGTGTTGTTGGGGCCGAGGTTGGGGAGAATGTCATTATCGGAACGGCATTGGGTTAAAAAGATTATTAGGAAGCTGAGAAGTAAAATTTGTTTAGAATAGGTCATAAAAATCGGTATATCAGTTTTCTGAAGTTGATAAGTGTATTAAATAATGTGCAAAAGATCAATTTTAGCATATTAAGCGCATTAAACTAAATATTGTCAATATTGTGTTTGAAAATATGTTACTTAATAGATAGTGCCGTTTTTTTGCTAAGAGGAGGGGGTGTTTGGTTGGACGTTTGGCGATTTAACAAATCGCGCCACCTCCAAAGAGTTCGTTTGAGTGCGTTTTGGTCTTTGTTAGTGGTGTGAATAAAGATTGATTGGTATTATAATCAGAATTATGCGTCAAGAAGAGCAGAAAGAAAGTAAGAATAAATTTCTATCCCCTTTATATTTGTACACGTATCTCGCTTTGGGCTTGTTAGTGGTGGGCAGTGGGATTTTGTGGTGGATTTTAAGACAGGATGGATTTATTTACGGCTTTTCAGTCTTGTTTGTTGTGGTTCATGTAATAGCGGTGGGGGTTGATTTGGTACAAGGGAAGATAAAATCGGTCAAAATGTTTGTTGTGGTGAGCTGTTTGCATGTATTGGATACGTTACGGCAATTGGTGAGCATTGGGATGTTTGTGCCGATGATTTTATTTGAGTTGATTATGGGGCCATTGGCTTTTTTGGTCTTGGTGGTAGCGGCGGCAGGGGTGGGGATTTATGGTATTGAAGAGATTATAGGGTATGATATACAAGGTTATTCATGGTACGGGACAGATCAGGAGGCGTTATGGCTGTTAATTGCTTTGCCCGTGTCGTTGTTGGTGTTGTATTTGCGGCTTCGATTTGAAGATTGGGGAGGGCAAGACCGGATGATTGATTTGATTGTTCATGGGTTAGGGCCATTTACATTGTTGATGGATTGGTTACAAAAGCAGATTGATTGATATAGTTAGTTGATAAAGTAGGTTGTTATGAATGAGTTGTGGGCAGAAACATGGCAGACAATTGTTGAAAATTTAATAATCTCTTTGCCTGAAGTTCTTACCGGGGTTTTAATTATTTTAGTTGGTATCAGTGTGGCTTGGTTTTTGACTGGGTTATTGGTGTCAGGGGCTGAAGAGATTCATTTAGATAAATTGATGGGGCAAACAGCCTTAAAAGATATTTGGCCGAAGATTCAGGGAGGAAGAGGTGAATGGGCGTTGTGGGCTAAGCTTTTCTTTTGGTGGTTGATGTTTGTGTTTATGGAGAAGGGATTCGAGGTAATGGGAGTTATTACTTTGGCGACCGCTTTTGGGGTGGTTGTATCGTTTTTTTGGCGTGTAGTGATGGGGTTATTTGTCATAGGGCTTGGTATTAAGTTAGCGCAACTAAGTGGAGAGCGCGCTGGCCAGGGGCTACGCGAGTACGGATTTAAAGAGATTGATAAGTGGCAAGAGATGATTACGGCAATTATTGGGGGGATATTTGTCATTATGGGATTGGAGGTGATTGGTTTTCGGCTTTCTTTTTTGAGTTCAGTGATCGAGATTGGATTGCAGGTTGTTTTTGTGGGTTTGGGAGTTGTTTTTGTGATTGGGACACGTGATTATTATCGTGATTTGCTAGCTGGTTTAGAGGTTAAGAATTTCTATAAGGTAGGAGACGTGTTAGATTTGGATGGAGAGAGGGGGGTGGTAAAATCATTTGAGAAGTTTCATGTAGTATTGGTTATGGAAGACGGAGTGGTATTGGCACCTTATCATCATTTTTTGACGCGATTGGTTAAAGTTGTTAATAGAGCAGAACCATAAATAACTTAGGTAGACTGTAAACAAAGTAATCTAAAATTTGCTGTTGTAATTATGTGTAGGGGTAAGGTTTGGTGGGTTTTGACGCGGATTTTGGGGATTTTGGGGATTTTTTTGTTGATTTAGAGGCAAGATTAGGATTGTTCGGGTTATTTGTGAATAAGGTGAGTTGTGACGGTGATTTTTGAGATTACAGGGAAGAGTTCTGATTAGTGGGTTGAGTGTAGATGAGTAAGCGTATTGTTAATATTGAGATGCCGAGGGTGGTTAAAAGGATAGGTGAAAGATGCATATTGGGATAGATGCGCGGTTACCGGCCTATCAGATGGGGGGGATTAGTCAGTATGTGTTGTTATTGTTGCGGGCGTTGGGACAGCTTGATGAGCAAAATCGGTACACAGTGGTTCATAGTCGTCGAGACAGTGTGTCGCGGTTGCCGGTGGAGGCGCCAAATTTTGAGCGGATGGTAGCGTGGACGCCATGTCATCATCGGTGGGAGCGGTGGGCGTTATGGGGAGAGATTGGGTGGCGGGGATTTGATGTGTGGCATAGTCCTGATTTTATTCCGCCGCAAGGTGGGGGGAAGCGGCGGATTATCACGGTGCATGATTTGAATTTTTTGCATTACCCACAGTTTTTGACGGCGGAGAGTCGACGGTATTATGGGGAGCAGATAGGGTGGGCAACGGCCGTTGCCGATCACATTTTAGCGGACAGTGAGCACACCCGACAAGATTTAATCGAGTTGTTAGGGGTGCCGGGAGAGAAAGTGACGACAGTACCTTTGGCGGCGAATCCGTTGTATCATGACGCCTTTGAGGCGACGGTGGTGGCGGAGACATTGGCTAAGTTTAATTTGCCACAGGAATTTATTTTGTTTGTGGGGACGTTGGAGCCACGGAAGAATGTGATTGGGTTGTTAGAAGCGTATTATTTGTTACGACAGGAGGAGAAGGTGACATTGCCATTGGTATTGGTGGGGCGAAAGGGGTGGTTATATGATGAGATATTTGCGCAGATTAAGGCGTTGGGGCTGAGTGAAAGTGTGATTCATTTAGAGGGGGTGTATGATAGGATGTTGGCTCATTTGTATACGGCGGCATCGGTTTTGGCCTTACCGTCCCATTATGAAGGGTTTGGCTTGCCCGTTTTAGAGGGGATGCATTGTGGTTGTCCAGTTGTATGTAGTGATCGGGCGTCGTTGCCAGAAGTGGGGGGTGAGGCGGCGAAGCTGTTGCCGCCGGATGATAGCGGGTTGTGGGCGGAGACGTTAGGGCGGGTGTTGCATGATAGCCAATTGCGGGAGGAGATGATTCAAGCGGGTTATCGGCAGGCGAAGCGGTTTAATTGGCATCGGACGGCGGAGCAGACGTTGGCCGTTTATCGGGGGTATTACGGATGAAGATATTGATATTGACGCCACAGTTGCCGTATCCACCGCATCAGGGAACGATTTTGCGTAATTTTCATATTATTAAAGGGGTAGCGCAGAAGCATGAGGTGAGTTTGTTGAGTTATTTGGAGCCGAAACAGCCGAAGGAGGAGGCGGAGTGGGGGGAATTGCCGGCATTGTGTGCGGAGATAGTGACGGTGGCGGCCCCGTCGCGAACGATGGGGAAGCGGGTGTGGCAGTTGGTGAGCAGTTCGTGGCCGGATTTGGCGCATCGGTTGTATGATGAGCGGTTTGTGGCGGCGTTGCGCGAGATGTTGCGGGGGAGTGAGTTTGATGTGGTGCAGATTGAGGGGTTGGAGTTGGCGTGGGCGTTGGCTGTGGTGGAGGAGGAGCAACCAGAGGCTCGTGTTTTGTTTGATGCGCATAATGTGGAGACGGCGATTCAGGAGCGGGCGTTGGCGACGGATTGGCGGCGACCGCGGCGGTGGGCGGCGGCGGTTTATTCGGCGATTCAGGTGCGGCGGTTGCGGCGATTTGAGCGGTGGGTGGTGCAGATGGCGGCGGCGACGACGGCGGTGAGTGCGACGGATGCGGCGTTGTTGGCGGCGTTGGTGGGGGGAAAGCGGCAGGTGGTGGCGATTCCGAATACGATTGATGTGGAGGCGTATGGGGCGCCGGCCGAGGGGGTGGGAGAAGCGTATCAGTTTGATTTGGTTTTTAGTGGGAAGATGGATTATCGGCCTAATGTGGACGGGGTGCGGTGGTTTGGGGAAGAGGTGTGGCCGTTGGTGGTGGCGGTGCGGCCGGGGACGACGTGGGGGATTGTGGGGAATAAACCGGTGGCGGCGGTGGTGGCGTTGGGGGATGAGGCGGGGATTACGGTGACGGGATGGGTGCCGGAGATCCAGCCGTATTTATGGGGGGCGAAGTTGTGTATTTTGCCGTTGCGGATGGGGAGTGGGACGCGGTTGAAGTTGATTGAGGCGGCGGCGGCGGGTAAGGGGATGGTGAGTACGCGGGTGGGGGCGGAGGGGTTTGATTTGATGGGTGGGGAGGTGTTGGTGTTGGCGGATGGGGCGGCGGAGATGGCGGCGGAGATTGTGCGGTTGTTGGGGGATGAGGCCGAGCGGGAGGCGTTGGGGGAGCGGGCGCGGGTGTGGGCGAAACGGTATGATTGGCGGGTGGTTGTGCCTGCGTTTGAGGCGGTGTATAGGCAGATGGGGGTGTGATGGGGTGCCCTTACTGAAAGGGGAGGAAGAGGGCATCGCTATCGGGTTGGTTGGGTTGGGTGATGAGGAGGCGTTGGCCGTTGCTGGCTAGGTAGAGACCGATTTCGAGCTGATAGGGTTGGGTGG
>DATHYN010000149.1:0-16629 GCA_035459145.1 Anaerolineae bacterium
CCCCCCAAACCTGCGACCAAATCCGTTACATAAATCCAATCCTTCCCCTGCTGCCCACTCGTCATCGGAAAATCATCCCCACGCTTCGCCGCCGCAATCGCCGCCGGCACCAAATTTCGCCCCGGCTGCTGCGGACCATATGTCTGGAAAATCATCCCCCCCAACAATGGCCACCCCTCCGTCCGTGCATACATCTGCGCAAACTGCCATGCCGCCGCCTTACTCGTCGCATACGGATTACTCAACGTCTTCTCCCCTGGCGTACGCGCCAAAATCAACTGCGCCACCTTCGCTTCCCCCTTAAAACTTGCCTGAATCAAATTTAACGTCGCCGTCAAATTATACCGAATCGCCGTATTCACCGGCAAAAACGGATCCGTCGCCCCCGCCGCCGCCAAATGAATCACAACCTCCGCCTGCGCCCGCCGCAACGCCCGGCTCGTCAAATTATAGTTGCGCAAGTCAGCATAAACCACCTCGAACTGCGTCCGCAATGCCGCCAACGCCCTCGGCCACGTCCGTTCCCCCCCATACCCCTCACGCACCAACAAAATCAACTCATGGCGACCCTCGGCCAATAAATGAGCAACCAAATGCTGACCAATAAAGCCAGTCGCCCCTGTAATCAGCAATCGTGCCATCGAAATTCTAATGGCTTTGTAAAAATTGCTCGTACCACATCATCGTCTCAGCCAATCCTTTCTCCAGCTGATACTGTGGCTGCCAACCAAGCAACTCGTTCGCCTTACCCGCCGCCAAATATTGAATCTCAATCTCATTCTTCGCCTCATTAAGAATCAATGGCTTGATCTCCGGCTGTTCCGATAACGCAATAATCTGCTCCACCACCGCTAACGCCGTCACCGGCGTCTCCAACCCAAAATTAAAGGCCTGCCCCCGAATCTTCGGCTCGGTCGCCCGCTCCGCCGCTAACATATACCCATGTACCGCATCTTTCACATACATATAATCCCGTTTAAACAACCCATCCGAACGAATCACCGGTGCCGCCCCCTGCAAAATACTCCGAATCGAACCCGGAATAATCCGACTCCAATTCAAATCACCACCCCCATACAAATTCGCACACCGCGTCACCACCACCGGCAAATCATACGTATGTGCATACGTCCGCGCAATTAAATCTGCACAGCTCTTCGACGCATCATATGGATGCAACCCTTGCATCGGCGCGTCTTCATAATAAGGCAACTCATCCTGCGACCCATACGCCTTGTCACTACTCGCCACAATCACCCGCTCGATCGTTGGATTACGCCGTGCCGCCTCTAACAACGTCCACGTACCCCGAATATTCGTCTCAAATGTCGACATCGGTGACCGATTCGCAATCCCCACAATCGTTTGCGCCGCTAAATGGAAAATCGTATCAATCTCATACTCCGCCACCACCCGTTCCATCAACGCATAATCACACAAATCACCATAAATAACATTAATCCGATTAATATTTTCCGATTGAAACAGCTCCGAATGAGGCACAATGTCCCGAATCAAACCCACCACTTGACTACCCTGCGCCAACAACTCGGCCGTCAACCACGACCCCAACAAACCCGAACAACCGGTTACAAATACACGCTTATCTTTCCAAAACTGATTATTCAACAGTAAACTCCGATAACTATAATAAACTATAAAACCTAAAAATATATCCCAATTCTCTAACCAAGTCCACCCCCCTCACTCAATCCTCACTGTTGTTTATATGTATCAAACTACAACAACCCAACAAAAACGGGGGCTGTTATCCCCCCGATTCACGCTGTCATTCATCCCTACGAAGGCAGGAATTTACATCCAAAATCACCTCAAACTCGGCCCTGCTCTCCGCCAAGCAACTTTACGTCTTTAAACTAATACCTACATCTCCGACCACATCTGCCACGGCCGATCCCGCTCCCACGCCTCCTTCAACTGCAAAGCATCCTTCAACGTTTTCATCGACTGCCAATACCCCGTATGCCGATATAAAGCCAACTCATTCTGCGCCGCCAACTGCGGCAACACATCCCGCTCCAAATCCCCATGCGCCGCCTGTTCAATAATCGGCAACACCGCCTGTTCAAACAACATAAAACCACCATTGATCCAATACGGCAACGGTGGCTTCTCATCAAAACCAAACACCGACCCATCTTCCTCCGCATTAATCACGCCATACTGAAAACTCACCTGAATCCCCGTAATCGTTGCCAACTTGCCATGGTTCCGATGAAATGCTAATAAATCATCTAAATTAATATTAGCCACCGCCTCACCATAAGCCACAAAAAAGCGCTCACCGTTCAAATAAGGTGCCAACTGCGCAATTCGCCCCGCCTTTTCCGTCTGCAAACCGGTATCAACCATCGTTACTTGCCACGGTTTATGCGTGGGTGTCCCATGAAACTCAAGTGGCGAACGGCCGTTATCCTGTCCCGGTGCCCCCAAATAAACCGTCGTATCCCGCGACATCGCCTCATACTCTAAAAAATACCGCCGCACCTGATCCCCCAAATGCCCCAACGCCAATACAAAATTCCGATGCTGATACGCCGTAAAAATACGCAAAACATGCCACAATAACGGCCGCCCCCCAATATCAATTAGCTCCTTTTTGGTCAACATATCACCCATCCGCGTCCCCTGCCCCCCACACAGGACCACGACCGGAATCCCTAACTCATTCATTCGCTTGCCTCACTTTCCCCCTGCGCCTCGGCCACCGCCGCCCGTAAATTCTTCACAAATGGCGGATACACAATCCCCACCTCCGTCACAATCCCCGTCACATACCGATGCGGTGTCACATCAAATGCCGGATTACGTGCCGAAATCCCCTCTGGCGCTATCGATTTACCCAATACAGACACCACCTCTTCTGCCCCCCGCTCCTCAATTGGAATCAAATCCCCATGCGCCAACGCTAAATCAATCGTGCTTGTGGGCACCACCGGATAAAAGGGCACCCCGTTCTCTTTCGCCACCACCCCCAACTTATACGTCCCAATCTTATTGGCCACATCCCCATTCGCCGCCGTCCGATCCGAACCAACCAGCACAATATCAACTTGCCCCGTACGCATGAAATGACCCGCCGCATTATCCGCAATTAAGTCAAAAGAAATACCTCGCTGTTGTAACTCCCAACAAGTCAAACGCGCCCCCTGTAACCGTGGCCGAGTCTCATCCACTAGCACATGCACTTTTTTACCCTGCTCATGCGCCGCAAACACAACCCCTAACGCCGTCCCCCAATCAACCGCCGCTAACGCCCCCGTATTACAATGATGCAATATCGTATCCCCATCACTAATCAACGCTGCCCCATGAAAACCCATCCGTCGATTAAGAGCCGCATCATCATCGGCTATCGCTTGCGCTTCCACCAACAACGCCTCACAAATCGCTTCACAACTATCCAAGGCCGGATCATTCGCCCGTTTTAGCTGTTTTTTCACCGCCCAAGCGAGATTAACGGCCGTTGGCCGTGCCGCATTCAATATCTCACCAGCCTTTATCAAATCTTCTCTTAACGCCCCCACCTCGCTCGCCCCACTCACTTGCGCTGCCACCACCATCCCAAAAGCAGCCGTCGCCCCAATCGCCGGCGCCCCACGCACATACATCTCTCGAATCGCCCTCGCTACCCCCTCGACACTATCAAAGGCCGCCACCTCAAACTCCCACGGCAAAAGTCGCTGATCAATCAGCTTTACCTTATCTTCATCATAATCCCAATAAACGGTTCGCATACTCGTACCCTTAACCAAATCAATTTGCATCCAGACAACAAAACAAAAATAACCACGAGCCATGACCTGATTTCGCCATTGCCAATGGTGATCATAACACAGGGCAAGCAACGTGCCAAAGTTTAAATTGTTCTATGCTTGCTGTAACGCATTCACCAACTGTGACACTTGAAATGGCTTGCTAATATAAGCATTCATCCCCGCTTCAAAACATTTCATCTCATCATCTAATGTCGCATTAGCTGTAATGGCAATAATGTAGGGTTGCGCTTGCTCAACCATCTCCGCCCGAATCTTTCGGGTCGCTTCCAACCCATCTAACTCCGGCATCTGAATATCCATCAACACCACATCATACTTTTGCCTTTTCACCGCCTCAACCGCCTCTAATCCATTTGCCACCGCATCCGCATCGTACCCTAACTTCTTCAATGTCAATAACGCTATCTTCTGATTAACCCGATTATCTTCAGCTAATAAAATCGTTAATGGGTTCCGTGATGCCATTGAACCATCAAACACTTTAACTTCATCTGCATCTTTCTTAACCACTGGCATCCCTTGCTGATGCGCAAATAAATCAATTAATATTTGATACAAATGCTCTCGCTTAATCGGCTTAGTTAAAATAGTAGCAAATTGCCCTGGCTTGGCACGCACCATATGACCTATAGATGATAGCATCACCAATGGTAACGCCGTATCATTCCACTTTTTCCGCACCTCCTCCGCAAACATCACCCCATCCATCTCCGGCATATGCATATCAATAATACCCATATCAACCGTTTCTTTCTCTAACATCTCCAACGCGACCATACCAGATTCAGCTAATAATGGTTCCATACCCCACTTTTTCGTCTGCAACTCTAATATCTTACGATTAATCCGGTTATCATCAACCACCAATACTCGTTTGCCCACCAATAATGGATTATCATTATCAAAATAGACTGGTTTTTGTACCGTTTCAGCCTCTTCTAAGACCAACGTAAAGTAAAATGTAGACCCAACATCCACTTCACTTTTAACCCCAATCTTGCCTCCCATCATCTCTACTAACTGTTTACAAATCGCTAACCCTAACCCAGTTCCCCCATACCGTCGTGTTGTCGATGCATCCGCTTGTGAAAATGATTTAAATAAACTATCAATCCGATCTGGTGCTATCCCAATCCCTGTATCACGAACTGCAAACTGAAGTTCATGATGTGTCGATGTCAACCGTTTAGCGGATACAGTTAATACAATCTCCCCCTCGGCCGTAAACTTCACCGCATTACTCAACAAATTCACCAAAATCTGCCGCAATCGCGTAATATCCCCCACTAAATATAACGGCGTCTCCTCATCAACCAAATACCCTAGCTCCACCAAAAGTGGCTCAGTCACTTTCGGCGCCGCAATATCAAAAGCTGATTCAATACATTGATGCAAATCAAATGGCGCCATCTCCAAATCCATCTGCCCCGCTTCAATCTTTGAAAAATCTAAAATATCATTGATAATCGTTAACAAATTATCACTACTATTACGAATCGTATCTAAAAAATCTTCCTGTTGCTCATCCAACTCTGTATCATCTAACAAACTAGACATCCCCACAATCGCATTCAGCGGTGTCCGAATCTCATGACTCATATTCGCCAAAAATTCAGACTTAGCCCGGTTGGCCCGCTCCGCCTCCGCTCGTGCTTTCTGTGCTTCTGTTGTTAACTTTGATAACTGCTTATTTTTGATCCGCGCCTCCATTAAAGAAATCGCCTGCCGACTCAACCGCTCCAACGCTGCCTTCTGCTCATCATTCAATTGCCGTGGCTCCCGATCAATAACGCACAACGTCCCCATATTGTGACCACTCGGCGTCTCCAACGGCATCCCCGCATAAAAACGAATATCTGGATCCCCTGTCACCAATGGATTGTTGACAAAACGTTCATCCTCCAACGCATTAGGTACTTCAAATATCTTGTCATCCATAATCGCATGCGCACAAAAAGCAAACTCCCGCGGCGTCTCCTCCGCATCCAAACCCACTCGCGATTTAAACCATTGGCGATCTTCATCAATTAATGAAATAAGCGAAATTGGCACCCCACAAATTTGGGCCGCTAATGCCGTAATATCATCAAATAACTGCTCCGACTCACTATCTAATATCTCATACTCTCGTAAAATAGCTAAACGTCTTTCTTCGTCTTCTGGTATAGGGATGGTCGACATTATCAATCTCCTAACATATGAGATAATTCACAACAATAATTATTAATGATTTTGACTAAAACCTACTTAGTCCTTCGTAACATAAATTTTCTTAACTTCCACCAGATAGAAGAAGTACTAAAAACTTTGTTTACAAAGCACTTATTCACTGCTGTGCTACCACTTGTCTAATGATTATAAACCGTTTAAGAATTATAAACCTAACGTAGTCGGTTGTCCACCTGTAGTAAACAACTGATATTTATACCCTATCACAATAGCCCCAGTTCCTTTCGGTTACAATCTACGTCTCACACCCAATCGTACCACATCCCAAGCCCGCACATAAGCAACAATCGCCGCCCCTAAACGTCTTCCTTCATATAAACTCATCCCCACATTAACCGCCACACGCGCTTTCCCCATCGGTGTGATCGCCCCAGTCGCTGTCCGCCGTCCAGGACCACTTTTTAACTCAATATACACTTTATCCGCCTTAATCGCCACACTCAACACCCGACTCTCCGCTGCTCGATCCCCCTCCCCACCCGACCCTTTAAACTCCCGATAAACAAAACCCACCTCCCCCCGTGCCAACGCATCGAAAACTACTCGCACATCAGCCACATCCATAAAATGGTACCCATGTTTCTCCACCCCTTGCCCCCGCCGATAAAATCCAGCAAACAACCGGATCTTCTCAATCGCCAACGCATCCTCAATATGCAAAAAACTATGCCGCGTCAAATAACTAAACACACGCGCCCGCTCGGCCATCACATGATCATCCATCATTAAACTCCTTTAAACGCAATAGACTGTAAACTAAATAATCTGAAAAATTACCGTCACAACTCATCTTATTCACTAATAACCCGAACAACCCTAATCTTACCTCTACATCAACAAAAAAATCCCCAAAATCCCCAAAATCCGCGTCAAAAACCACTAAACCTTCCTCCTACACACAATCAAAATAGCAAACGCTACATCCTTTCCGTATAGCATATAAAACTTTCTACATCTACTTATTACTCAACGCTCCCCAACCCATTTTGACGCCATCAACCCCACCCCAATTTCAAAAACAGTAGCCCAACCCGCCAATTTCTGCTAAACTACCCTTTGATCAATATGTTCTTTATTAACTACATTTAGATTAAGGTACTTTTCTTGACATGCTGCTTCACACCATGTCAAAAAAATCAAGCCCTCCCGCTTGATTTTGCCCCCGGATGGGCAAGTTTAAAGGCGAAGTCCGGTGCTCGGCCCCCTCGGCCGCTAGTCCGGCGCTGTCCCGCAACTGTAATCTCTCCCCGAGAAAGCCAGGTCGACCACCTTAATCTCATATGCTCACACACTTCGTGGACAAAGGAGGTGGCACCATGGCACAAATGATAACCTAACCATTAAATCATTTGACCGCAACGGAACCTGCCCTCGGCAGGTTTTTTTGATCCAATTTTCAAATAACATAAATAACATGAGGCCGATCCCCCTCTTGCTCCCCTTCAATCACTCGCCTCATATTTCTAGGAGAACTTTTCATGAAACGCTTAACCCTCTGGCTACTTCTCGTAGCCGCTTTAACCCTCGCCGCCTGCGGCGCCGACACCTCCAACACCTCCCCCATTGAGCCCACCACCTCACCCGCCATCGAAGTAACCATTGCCCCAACCACCGAACCAACCGCCCAACCCGCCTGGCCCCAAACCTTCACTGACTCTCTCGGCCACGACATCACCCTCGACACCCCCGCCGCCAAAATCGTCTCCCTCGCCCCCTCTAACACCGAAATGCTCTTCGCCATCGACGCCGGCTCCGCCGTCGTCGCCCGCGACACCTTCTCCGACTACCCCGAAGCCGCTCTAGCCCTTCCCGATGTCGGCGGTGGCTTCACTGAACTCAACAACGAACTCATCCTCTCCCTCGAACCAGACCTCATCCTCGCCGCCGATATTACCCCCCCCGAACAAGTCCAAGCACTCCAAGACCTCGGCCTCAACGTCTACACCCTCAGCAACCCCACCACCCTCGAAGAAATGTATGACCGCCTCCGCACCCTCGCCCAAATCACCGCCACCGAAGACCAAACTGAACAACTCATCACCAATCTCCAAGCCCGTGTCGCCGCTGTTGCCGACAAAATTGCCACGGTCGAAGAAAAACCCCTCGTCTTCTACGAATTAGATGCCACTGAACCCAATGCCCCCTGGACCGCCGGGCCAGACACCTTCATCGACCACCTCATCACCCGTGCCGGCGGCCAAAATGTCGGTGCCTCCCTCGACTCCGCTTGGGTCCAAATCAGCATCGAAGAACTGCTCGTCCAAGACCCAGATATCATCCTCCTCGGCGATGCTGTCTGGGGTGGCGTCACCCCTGAATCCGTCGCCGCCCGCGAAGGTTGGGAAAGCTTAACCGCTGTCCAAAATGACCAAGTCCACACCTTCGATGACAATCTCGCCAGCCGCCCTGGCCCCCGTCTCATCGACGGACTTGAAAGCATGGCCCAAATCCTCCATCCCGACCTCTTCCAATAAAAAATATATCGGGGCTGAG
Source organism: Anaerolineae bacterium (assembly GCA_035459145.1). GTDB lineage: Bacteria > Chloroflexota > Anaerolineae > Promineifilales > Promineifilaceae > DATHYN01. The sequence continues at coordinate 8,523 of DATHYN010000149.1, forward strand.
CATAATGCTCAGCCCCAGCCCAAACAAATTAAGCAATGCCTTTCATTAAACAACACCCCTACATCATTAATACCACCATCTTTGGCCTCGCCTTCCTCTTAAGCATTGCCCTCGGCTCCGTCTTCATCCCCCCCGATACCATTCTGCGCCTCCTTCTCGCCCCGCTCATCAACCTCCCCCTCGATGCCCCCACCAGCTACACCACCATCATCTGGCAAGTTCGCCTCCCCCACACCTTCCTCATCACCCTCACCGGCGCCGCCCTCGCCAGTAGTGGTGCCGCCTACCAAGGTCTCTTTCGCAACCCCCTCGCCGACCCCTACCTTATTGGCGTCGCCTCCGGCGCCGGCCTCGGCGCCGTCCTCGCCATGTCCTACCAATGGCCCCAAACCCCCTTCGGCTTCTACATCATCCCCTTCGCCGCCTTCTGCGGTGCCCTAATCACCGTCCTCATCGTCTACACCCTCGCCTACACCCCCGGTCGCGACGCTACCCACAGCCTCATCCTCGCCGGCGTCGCCATCAGCTCCTTCGCCACCGCCCTCACCTCCTACCTCATGCTCCGTTCCGATGAAGAGATGCGCCGTGCCCTCGGCTGGCTACTCGGTGGCGCCCTCCTCGGCGGCTGGCAACCCGTCATCACCATGCTACCCTATCTAACCATTGGCATCACCGCCCTTTTTCTCTCCACCCACGCCCTAAACTTACTCCAATTCGGCGAAGAACAAGCCCACCAACTCGGCCTCAACGTCAAACGTCAACAACGCATCATCATTCTCGCCGCCTCCCTCACCACCGCCACCGCCGTCGCCTTCACCGGCATCATCGGCTTCATCGGCCTCATCGTCCCCCACCTCACCCGCATCCTCTGGGGCACCGACTACCGCCACCTCCTCCCCATCGCCACCATCGCCGGTAGTACCACCCTCCTCCTCGCCGATCTCATCGCCCGCATCGCCCTCGCCCCCCAACTCCTCCCTGTCGGCATCGTCACCGCCCTCACCGGTGCCCCCTTCTTTCTCTGGATACTTTTCAGCTCACAACGAACCAAATAACCCCGCAAGGAAATCCTTATGCTCACTTTAAACCAACTAACCGTCCATTACGGCCCCAACCAAATCCTCGCTCCCACCTCCTTCACCATCCCCCCTGGTCAAATCCTTGCCCTCGTCGGCCCCAACGGGGCCGGCAAAACCACCCTCCTCAAAGCGATTAGCGGCACCATCCCCTATAATGGTCACATCAGCATCAACCACACCGACCTGCAACAACTCACCCCCCAACAACGCGCCCGCCAACTCGCCGTCGTCCCCCAAGCCCGCCAACTCCCCGCCGATTACACCGTCCGCCAAACCGTCCTCCTCGGCCGCTCCCCCTACCTCGGCTGGCTCGGCCAAGCCTCTCCCACCGACCAAAAACGGGTCACTTGGGCCCTCCAACAAACCAGCCTCACCTCCCTCGCCAACCGCCCCCTCCAAAAACTATCCGGCGGCGAACAACAACGCGTCCTCCTCGCCCGCGCCCTCGCCCAACAAACCCCCGTCCTCCTCCTCGACGAACCCACCACCCACCTCGACCTCCACCACCAAACCCACCTCCTCACTCTCATACGTCAACTCGCCACCAACCAACAATTAGCCATCCTCATCGTCCTCCACGACCTCAGCCTCGCCGCCCACTACGCCGACCGCATCGCCCTCCTCAAACAAGGCCACCTCCACCACATCGGCACCCCCCACCAAACCCTCACCCCCACCAAACTCACCGCCATCTTCGACACCCCCATCCAAGTCATCCCCCATCCCCAAACCGGCACCCCCCTCATCCTCCCCCAATACCCCCACACCACCCCCAACACCACAACCATCTGCTAAACACCCCCCACCATAACGACATCACAATTAATCCAAGGCTACATTTAACGAACCTGAATTCGACAATTCCCCCTCTTGCCAACGTCATTTCGAGCGTAGTTCAATCCGCTTCACACCGAACACACCTCGCCTCAACATCAAGGATTGAACGAAGTCGAGAAATCTACCCTAACAACACATTAACCAACTCATTCACAGGTTTAATTCATTATCGATCTGCAACAAACAGTTTTATTTAAACAGACAACGAATAAAACTTGACCCCATCCCACTAATTTGCTATAATAAAAAACTGTCTTAAGTAAGTTCGGGGCATGGCGCAGCTTGGTAGCGTGCTTCAATGGGGTTGAAGAGGTCGTGGGTTCAAATCCCGCTGCCCCGACCATAAAGACAAAACGCCGCGTTAAACGCGGCGTTTTATGTTTAAATAACAAGGAGCATAACATGGTTGACCACAATCAAGATAACGCCCCTCAATTCCCCTACCTCAACCTAACCCTTTTCCTTTTAGGTCTCCTCCTCACCAGCCTAGCCCTTTTCGCCCCCTGGCTCGGCCTCGACATCTCCCCCGGCTTCGGTATCCTCCAAATGGCCCAATTTCTCGCTGGCATCACCTTCCTCACCATCGCTGGTTACATCTTCCTCTACAATTTACGCCCCAATGAAGCCCCCAAATCCCTCCAAGCCGATATCGGTCTTCGCCTCGGCGCCACCGGCCTCGTCTTCGCCTACGTCACCGGCCTCTCCGACCTCATCGGCATCGGCACCCATCGCCAACCCAACTTTGACCTCCCCTACGTCGGTACCCTACAAATGTGGGGGCTCGCCGTCAGCATCTTTCTAATCATCATCGGCATGCTCTTCTATCACACCAGCCGCGGCCGCCGCCGCCAATCCGCCTTCTCCTTCCTCAATCCCCAAAATCAAGAACAACCCAATCCCTAAACCCTCGGAATGCTTGTTCTATTCCTCACTAACCGCTAAAATAATACCATGACGAATAAACCTATATCTGTCGACGGTCATTTCACCGCTGATGGCGTTTTACGTATTAAACGTATTTTATATAACGGCCGTTGGCTCCCCATCACCCCCGGCCGCCAAGGCCAAGACCAAAATGGCCCATGGCAACTCATTATGCTACCTGATCAAACCACCCACCGCCTTCACTTCAACCTCACCACCCACCAATGGACCCTACACACCATCACCCCACCCCAACAATATGCCTGACTTACACGAGGAGTAACATCATGTCTGACTGGCGCATCGAATTAGCTCACCTAGCTTCCAATGTCGAACACCATTTCGACCAACTAAAAACTGAACTCGGCGGCCGACTCGGCTGGCAAGACCCCCTCATGATCCAAGCCTACTTCGGCTACGGCACCCCCACCGATATCTACATTCGCGGCCGTGTTCTCGAAGACAAAGGCATCACCGCCGCCACCGACCAAGACACCACCTGGCGCAACCTCCTCAACATCTACCGCCGCCTCGAAAGTGACGAAGTCGCCAATGCCACCATTAAAGCCACCTGCCAGCCCCATAACACCCCCCTCACTCAAGAAACCACCTCCGATGAAGAAGGCTACTTCACCATCCACTTCAAACTTGACCACCCTATCACCGCCACCGCCCCACTCACCGCCCAACTCGAACTAACCGCCGCCCCCAACCACTCCCTAAAACAACCCGTCACCACCACCGCCACCATCTATATCCCTCACACCAAAGCTGAATACGGTATCATCAGCGATATCGATGACACCGTCCTCCAAAGCGACGTCTCCAACTACCTTAAAGCGGCTCAACAACTTTTTCTTAACAACGCTCGCTCTCGTCTCCCTTTCCCCGGTGTTGCCGCCCTCTATCAAGCCCTCGTCCACGGCAACAACAATACCATCGAAGAAGCCCACAATCCCGTTTTCTACGTCTCCAGCAGTCCTTGGAACGTCTACACCCTCCTTGTCGAATTTTTCCAAGCCCAAGAAATCCCCCTCGGCCCCCTCTTCCTCAAAGATTACGGCATCAGCGACAACCAACTCATCAGCCGCGGCCACCACGACCACAAACTCAAACAAATCGAAACCATCCTCAATACCTACCCCAACCTCTCCTTCGTCCTCATCGGCGATAGCAGTCAACAAGACCCCGAAATCTACCAACGCATCGTCCTCAAATACCCCCTACGCATCAAAGCCGTCTACATCCGCGATGTCAGCGATTCCGACCGTGACCGTGAAGTCGAAGGCATCGCTCGCGCCATCTCCACCGCCGGCATCCCCATGGTTTACGTCTCCAACTCCCTCTCGGCCGCCCGCCACGCCGCCCAAATCGGCCTCATCCGCCCCAAAGCTGTCACCGCCGTCGAAAGCACCATGCTCTAATCCAGCCCGATGACAACGCACCCCCGCACCCTCATCCTCATCCGCCACGCCAACTCCCACCCCCAACCCGGCACCCCACCACACCATTGGCCCCTCACCGCTAAAGGCCGCCAACGCGCCCCCCTTCTCGCCCCCATCCTTCGCCCCTACCTCCCCCTACGCCTCTTCACCAGCACCGAACCCAAAGCCCACCACACCGGCCAACTCCTCGGCCAAGCCCTCGGCCTCCCCGCCACCCCCATCCCCAACCTCCACGAACACGAACGCGCCACCATGCCCTGGTTCGATACCGTCGCTGAATTCCAAGCCCAAGTCAAAAATTTCTACCAACACCCCGATGAACTCGTTCTCGGCGAAGAAACCGCCCACACCGTCCAACAACGCATCACCACCACCATCAACACCCTCTGGCAAGACCAAGCCCCCCATAACCTCGCCATCGTCAGCCACGGCACCGCCCTCACCCTCTACCTCGCCGCCCTCACCCGCCAAGACCCCATCCTCCTCTGGCTCGCCAGCCAAACAGCCGGCATGCCCGCCTACACCATCCTCCACCCCAACCAACCCCCAACCCCCACCACCTGGCACCCCCTCTAACCCCCATCTCCACAATTCACTACACCGCGATTAGCCAACTCCTTTTTTACATTTCACCCCCACACTGATGATAGGTGGCGCGATTTGTTAAATCGCCAGACTTCCAACAGAACACCCACTTCTCATATCTAAAACAACAGCCCCCTTTAGAATCCTGTCGTTTTTCAACATTTCCCCGCTAAATCGGCTTCCAACCAAACACCCCTCCTCACCTCACCAACACAAAAAAATCCGTCCAATCCCCAAAATCCGCGTCAAAACCTCCAAACCTACTCAAACCAATCCCTAACTCAAGCAAAACACCCCCTTCACCAACTTCCAACCAAACACCCACCCCTCACTTCACCAACATCAAAAAATCCGTCCAATCCCCAAAATCCGCGTCAAAACCCCCAAACCTACTCAAACCAATCCCTAACTCAAGCAAAACACCCTCCTCCTCATAAACTTCAACCCAAACCCGACAAAAGTCGGCGACCCCACCCACCATCTCCTTTACAATATCCCTATTACGTTAAGCTAATTACCTAAAGGAGACAAAATCAGCATGAACCCCTATCTTTTAACCACCCTCTTATTCATCACCCTCGCCTTCCTCGGCGCCGTCGACACCGCCATCACCAGCTTCGAACTATCCCCCTGGTTCAATGCCCTCCGCTGGCTCCGTGTCCACCTCATCACCCTCGGCATCATGACCGAAATGCTCTTCGGTATGCTCCCCCTCATCATCGCCCACCGTTACCAACAACCCCGTCCCGCCCCCCGTTTCGATATCTGGCTCGTTCTCAACCTCGGCATCCTCGGCCTCCTCATCGGCATGCCCATCGTCAACCACACCATCATCCTCGGCGCCGGCACCCTCGTCTTCGCCGCCACCATCATGCTTATGCACCAACTATGGCAAATGCGCCCCAACACTAACCACCCCCCCGCCCCCAGCCGCTACTTCTACCTCGCCGGCCTCGCCTACCTCCTCCTCGGCATCTTCATCGGCACCGGCCTCTGGCTCGGCTGGACCGCCAAACTCGCCATGAAAGTCCCCATCGAAGTCCACATCCACGCCAACAACTGGGGCTTCCTCTCCCTCGTCTTCGCCGGCCTCCTCATCGACCTAGCCCCCCGCTTCACCGGTCGCCCCCTCACCAGCAATAAAGGTATCAACACCCTCTTCTGGCTCATCACCCTCGGCGCTCTCGGCCTCGTCCTCGGCCCCTGGACCGGCTCCCTCTACTTCTCCGTCCCCGGCCTCATCCTCCACCTCAGTGGCACCCTCGCCCTCCTCTACCTCACCATCCGCAACTTCCGCCAAGCCAACCTCTTCACCACCCCCGGCCCGTGGCACCTCGTCACCGCCTACACCTGGCTCCTCGCCCCCGTCCTCATCGCCCCCCTCATCATCTTCGAAGCGCCCGGCTTCCCTGGCGCCGGCATCGAAGCCAACGCCCCCCAAGCCCTCATCTACGGCTGGGTCCTCCAATTCGCTTTCGCCCTCCTCCCCTACTTCTACGCTCGCATCCTCTTAAATCAAACAGACGCTCCCCTCGGCGGCAGCTGGTTCAGCCTCATCACCCTCCACGCCGGTGGCGTCTTCCTCTGGGCCAGCATCTTCTTCAAACCATTCCAAGCCCCCCTCCACGGCACCGCCTACACCCTCTGGCTCATCGCCTTCTTACCTATCATCCCCCAACTATGGACCCTCACCCGCCAAAGCTGGCAACGCATCGAAACCGCCCTCGCCACCAACTAATCCCCCCCACTTACATCTTCCCGGAAGGTCGACACCAATACCACCACCACAAACCTTCCGGGAAGATAAACCCAAGCCATTTCTAAAACAATCTCAGAACACTGTCATTCCGGCGCATGCCGGAATCCACTTATAACCTAACAACACGCCAAACTTCCCACTTTTAAATCAAACAAAAAAATCCCCAAAATCCCCAAAATCCGCGTCAAAAATCACCAACCATTCCTCCAGACACAACCACACTAACAAATCCCAGTTTTTCCTATCAACACACTCCCAACACACACTAATAATTGTAAGAAACAAGTAATAACAGCCTAAACTCTACCAATTAAACCATTATTTGTTGTACAATATAGATGCATCACCATTAGCCAAACCACCAACCTTTCAACTGAAAACCCAATCTCAATTAACAAGACTCTGCTTTCACTAACATCAAAAGGACAATGGATCAATGTTACTCAATGTCTTTATCGCCGCTTCAATCACCGCCATCTTTACCGGTTTCGGCGCTATCCCCTTTTTTTTCATCGATGACATCAATGAGCATTGGCTCGGCCGAGGCAACGCCCTCGCCGCCGGCCTCATGCTCGGCGCCAGTATCGGCCTCATCATCGAAGGTGGCCAAATCCACATCCCCCGCATGATCCTCGGCGTCGGTATCGGCTTCGCCCTCATCATTGGCGCCCGCCTCTGGCTCGATGACCATAATGACCTCGGCGTCGAAACCTTTACCCAAGCCGATTTCACCAAAATGTTACTCATCATCGCCATCATGACCGTCCACTCCTTCGCCGAGGGGGTCGGCGTCGGCGTCGCCTACGGCGACTCCTCCAACTTCGGCAATGTCATCACCACCGCCATCGCCATCCACAACATCCCCGAAGGCTTAGCCATCAGCCTCATCCTCGTCCCCCGAGGCATCTCCGTCTGGCGCGCCGCCGGCTGGAGCGTCTTCTCTAGCCTCCCCCAACCCATCATGGCCGTCCTCGCCTACCTCTTCGTCCTCCTCTTCGAACCATTCCTCCCCATCGGCCTCGGCCTCGCCGCCGGCGCCATGATCTGGATGGTCTTCCGCGAACTCATCCCCGAATCCCGCCAACACCTAAGCTGGCCCGCCCTCATCACCATCATGACCCTCGCCACCATCGCCATGCTCACCTTCCAACTCACCATCGGCTAATCAAAGGGAGTGCGCTTTGTTAAATCGCACTCCCCCCACAACCCAACTAACCCAACCCACCAACTCAAAACAAACTGCCGTTCTTCAATACTACACGCAAAAATCATCCCCTTAGCCCCCTTCGAGGATACCGTCGTTTTTTAACATTCCACAATCCGCACCCTCGACCACCAGACACCCCTCCTCATTTCACCAACACCAAAAAATCCCCAAAATCCCCAAAATCCGTGTCAAAACCTCCAAACCTCACCCCCACCCAAACCTCACCTCCAACCACAAACAAAAAAAAACCCCAAAAGCCCCAAAAACCGCG